>JBLWKA010000006.1:16448-35221 GCA_048381555.1 Oscillochloridaceae bacterium umkhey_bin13 | reverse complement strand
TAATGCCCCAGTTCGAACGACTATCACTGAGCACAAACTCCAGGTCGACCAATTTCCAGGCGTCCAGTGCCGCTGGCCCATCAAAGCGCGAACTAAAGAGCGTCGTGCCGGCCAAGCTCGGGGCGGTAGTGGGATTGGGGCCAACTGTGGGGGTAGGCGGGAAATCAGGATACTGGAGCAAGGGTTCGGGGCTCTGGGCGACGCCCCGAGGCGCGGGCCAGAACGCCACAGCTACAGCTGCGACCACCAGGGTCGCAACAAGGGCTGTGATCATTGCCGAAATACGGTTTCGTCGCATGGGGTGCGTTCCTCCTTCTAAATGTTGGTACCAATGACCCTTCCGCAGGTTGCCGACGCACATAGAGTCATCGGTAGTAAGCCCGTTGCAGGGCCGCACATCCTATACCTGTTCGCTGGCCTTGTCAATGTTAATCAATGGATGGCTAACTGCGGCACCACCGTCTGATACAACCGCAATAGATCGGTGGCAATCCGGGCTGAACTAAAGGCCGGAGCTAAGGCCGCGGCGCGTGTGCTACAGGCAGCCCAGGTTGCCTGATCGGTCAAGAGTTCGACCAGCGCTTCGGCAATTGCGGCTCCCGAGCGGGGATCAACCACCCGCCCGGCCTCAGCGGCGGCAATATAATCACTGACCCCAGTGGTGCGGGTGACGATCGCAGGTGTCCCCACCGCAGCCGCCTCGACCACCACGCGGCTAAACGACTCGGCAACCGAAGGGACAACCGCAAGATCAGCCCCTGCCATATAAGTAAGGGCCTCGTGATGGGGCACACCACCGGTCAGATAAACATCATCAGCAACCCCTAGTTTGGTCGCACGTTGGGCCAGATACTGGCCATAATCACCAAAACGGGGGGTACTACGACTTGGCCCCACAATCAATACCTGGGGGTGAACGTGCTGGCGGCGCGCCAGCGGGACGGCTTCAACCAGATAGGCGATTCCTTTGAAGGGATGCAGCCGATTGAGGCTCACGACGATTGGGCGGTTGGGATCAAGGCCGTGACGAGCAACCAGGGTGGCCCGGCTCTGACGACGCAGAATTGCCAGATCGCCGGGCGGAGGAAAACTATCAACAGTAATATTGTAGGGGATAGCCACAACTTTCTGGGGCTCGGCTCCGAGGCGCAGAGCCAACTCGCGCAATTGGGGCGAGTCGGCACGCAAGACCGCTGCCCGGCGAAAGACCCAGGGCAAGACCGAACGCACCGCCCGGAAGCGCCCATAGCCATAATCAAAAGCTGGTTCAGCCATAAGATCGGCTCCGGGGAGGGTGATTGCCAAGGGTGGTGAGGCGTGTGCAGGAGCTAAAGCGGCAACTAGCCCCAGGGGAAAAGCCGTCTCGATATGGGCTAGGTCGTAGTGGCGGCGAGCGATCAGGCGACGATAGTGGTAGACCGCTCCGGCAAGGTAGGGATAGGGGAAGAGGCTGGCGACAGCACGGTTGGCGACCTTCAACGGAAGATTGGCACTCACGGGCAGACGATGCACCACGATGCCATCTTCGTGCGTACTGGTCAGTTGGGTGATCCCTGCCGCGAGGGCCAGGACTTCGGCCTCGACGCCGTGGTGCCGCCATTCCGCAATCACCTCGGTATGGATCCGATTGCCCATTGCAGCGCTGTCGTAGCGCGGGATACAGTAAAGAACTCGCATGGTTACCAATTAGCCGCTACGTGGCGGTCTTGCTCCAAAAAGCGCAGGCTCTACTACTATACCGAAGATCGAGCCAAAAAGTTCCGATGGTAAGCTGAGAATCTGCTGAAGGTTCGGGAAAGCAGCAACCTAGGCCGAAGCCGCCGTCCAGCTTCAACTGATCGCCTGCGTGGTATACTGCGCTCTATTCAACTGTATCCGCCACTCTGAATACATTCTAGCGAGCGATGTATGGCTGAGCAACAGCGGGGCAAGATCAAAACCTGGAACGATGAACGTGGTTTTGGTTTTATTGTCCCTGATCGCGGTGGCCCCGAGGTATTTTTTCACATCAGTAGCCTGGCCAGTCGCCGCCGCCGCCCGGCGGCCCAAACTGTGGTCTTTTACCAGCTTACCAAGGATGAACGCGGGCGCCCACGGGCCAGCCAGGTCTACCTTGAGAGTGAGTCGCTCACGCCGCTGGTTGGGGCGCTCATCCTGGTCTTTGGCTTCTTTTTCGTGCTTGGCGTCTTAATCTGGCTAGGGTGGCTGCCCTTTTGGGCGCTGGCGATCTATGGCCTCATGAGTCTGATCGCATTTTTGGCCTACGGCAGTGACAAGGCCCGCGCGGGCAACGGGGCACGGCGCACTCCCGAGAACACCCTGCACATGTATGAACTCTTGGGTGGTTGGCCGGGGGCACTGTTAGCCCAAACCTATTTTCACCACAAACGCAGCAAAACCAGCTATCAGATCGCCTTCTGGCTTATCATCGTGCTGAATCTGCTGGGTTTGGCGGTGGGTGTATTTGTGTATACAGGTGGGTTCAGTACGTATAGATGAATTACAAGGTTTCGCCATTGCGCGGATCGATCAACCGATAGACGTAGTAGTTCAGTTTGGCAATAATCTCGGGTGGAAATGCGTCAGGCATGGTAGAACTCCATAGTCAACCGACAGCTGTGCTACACTATACGTAAGCGTGAGCAGCGTTCCAGATGAGATCTGAAAGCATCAGAATAGCAGCGTCTTGAATGGCTCAACTGTCTGAGGAGCGACAGGTGGACGTGCAGGTTGAATGGGACGAAGAGAAAGCACGAGCGAATGTCAAAAAACATGCTATTACATTCGCTGAAGCAGCTACTGTCTTTCTCGATCCGTTCCTACTCACGTTTCCCGATGATTTACATTCAGACATCGAGGAACGTTTCATTAGTATTGGACAATCTGACCGTCAACGCCTCATCTTGGTGGTTCATACTGATCGCGGAACGGCGATACGCATCATTAGCGCCAGAAAGCCAACAGCAAAGGAGCGTATAACCTATGAACAATGATCCGCAAGAGCCAGGCGATCTCCACGATGACGATATGCTGCCTGAATATGATTTTTCAGGCAAAACCGGCACTCGTGGCAAATACTATCAGGCCATGCGCAATGGATACACGCTCCAGATAGACCGCACTGACGGAACAACCCTTGTACAACATATCGTTAAGCCTCAAGGAACTATTACGCTTGATCCTGATGTTCAAGCCTACTTTCCCGACGATGAGGCTGTGAATACTGCATTGCGTTCACTAATCAAGCTCATTCCTACAAAAAAGAGCAGACCTTCTCTAGCAAGAAAGCGCATTCGCAAAGGAACTTCACTGCGCAAGTTAGCCTGAACCATACAGCGCGATCACTTAAACGTATACTTGATCGGATTAGCTGCACCACGTTTCTGATAGGCGGCAGGCACGCGCTTGCCCAGGTACAGTTGCTTGATCTTATCGGGGGCTTCGCCGCCATTAAAGCCAAACCGATCCGGCGCACCCTCACCATCAGCGCGATCAGGGAAGTTCGCCGCTGTGGCAGGCAGCCATTCATTGGCAACAAAGGCTCCTACGATCAGTCCTTGCATAGTCGCTAGAATAATTTCGGCTCGTTTGGCCCGGTGAGGATTGAGTTTCCAGGCATACCGCGTCGCGTTGTACAACGACATATCGGTAGCAGTCCGGTTCACACTAATCAGCAAAGCTCTGTGCTGAAACACCGCTTCAGCGGCAGTATAACGCTGAATGATCTCATGGGCATGCATTACCCCATAGTCATTACCGCCAACCCCAACGACCAGATTGGTCAAGCCGGGATACGCATCAATCAATGCGGCTTCGACCTCTAAGGCAGTTTTTGCATCCATACCATGGCGATGAATCACGTGACTGACCTCAAACCCGGCGAGGCGAATCTCATGGATGCGCTTGAGTTTGTCACTAATAGCGTCGCCTGTAATCTCGGCCCGAGCATGGCTAAACACCCGATTACCCTGACCCTTGCCAACATAGAAGGTTTCGCCATTGCGCGGATCGATCAGCCGATAGACGTAGAAGTTCAGTTTGGTAATGATCTCGGGTGGAAACGCATCAGGCATCGTTGTACTCCATCATAAACAGCCAGCTATGCTACACTATACGTAAACGTGAGCAGAGTTCCAGATGAGATCCGAAAGCAGCAGAAGCGTTCAGAACACGGTATTACCTGACCATGATATGCAAGGAGACAAATAGCTATGCAAACAACTATTGATGCCGTATTTGATGGCACAGTTCTTCGCCTCGATCATCCGCTTATCTTAGCACCTAATACGCGAGTACGTCTTACGATTGAACTCCTTGAGCCAATCCCATCCCAACCCAAGAGTTTTCTCAAGACTGCCCGCTCATTACGGATCGAGGCTCCATCAGATTTAGCAACCAATATAGATGCGTATCTTTATGGTGATACCGATGATGCTACCCCCTGAGGTATTTCTTGATACAGCATTTGCACTCGCACTCGTCAATCCATATGACTCACTTCACGAACAAGCAACTACTCTTGCGACAGAACTTGAAACACAGTTCACGCGTCTTTGCACCACCCAGGCTATCTTGATCGAGATAGGAAATGCTTTAGCAAAACTTTGCTATCGCACGGCAAGTGTACAACTTCTTGCGTCATTAGCAAATGATCCGTACGTTGAGATCGTACCTATTTCCGATGATCTTTATATCCGAGCTTTACGCCTCTACACAAGCCGTATGGATAAAGAATGGGGATTAACTGACTGCATCTCATTTGTTGTAATGCATGAGCGCAATCTCACGATGGCATTGACGCCAGATCGGCACTTTCGACAAGCGGGGTTTCAAACTTTAATGGTGCAGACTACTTAGGATAACCGAAACAGGGGTGCAAAGGTGGCTAACCACCCTTGCACCCCTGTTTACTCCGTCAAAAACCTACAACTTCTCGGCCCAGGCTTCGTAGAGCTCGTCTTTGCTCTTGATGCCCGCTCGTGGCAGGGCGTGATTGACAACGTAGGTTGACCCGGCCAGTCGGTTTTCCCACATGGCCTGGTGCGCCTCGGGCAACTTGTCCCACTCGACCACCACCGGCTCGGCGATGCTGAGCAGGCCGCCCGCGATCTCTTCGTTCATACGGGTGACTTCGTAGGCGTTCGAGAGGTGCGTGCCGAAGATGTTCGCGCTCGGCATGTAGATGCGGCGATGGCGCGTCCAGACCTGCGGCGCGTAGAACGAGTAGCGCCGTCCGTCCATGTTTTCGTAGTAGACCACGCGTCCGGTGAAGGGCTTGATCAGCATCGAACTGAGGCCCAGGGCGTCGTGGCCGGCCCGCTCGATCACCAGATCCGGCGCACCACGCGGGTTGTCCGGCGTGCGCAGGATGGTTCCGACCGCGTTGCCAACCGGCTTGAAGGTCAGTTCCTGGAACTGGCGCACACCCTCTTTGAAGGTTGCGGTATCGGCTTTGGCCTCGGGCAGTTCCGGCATCATGGCGGGCCACTCGAAGTCGTCGCCGAGGCGGCGCTTCAGGTCTTCGAGGCTGAGCACGCCTTTCAGCGAGGCCCCAAAGCCGAGGCTTTGCACGAATTCGCGCTGGGCGTCGGTGTAAGTGACGACCGCAATTCGGGCCCCGGCCGCACGGGCCGCCTCGATCCCTTCCAGACCGATCTGATCAACCAGGCTGGTTTTATCCACGCCGTAGTAGATCATCACGGCTTCGCCGGCCCGCATATTGACCCGCGCCAGCATCTCGCTCGGATCAGCGGCACCGGACTTGCCCATAAACGTGAAGTAGTAGCCCGAACTGGCGCCGTAGAAGGCCAGGGTGGGAATATGCCCATCACGCGGCTCGCCCAAGAGTTGGAACGAACGCGGGAAGGCTTGCTCACCGGCGTGGCTGACCACATAGTCCATCAGGTGGCCGTGGTTCTCGGCGCGCACGTCTTCGAGCAAGGGGTGACCGGCTTTTTCCCAGGCCGTCCATAGGCTGGGATCAGCGGGGACGCGAGTGAAGATGCCAGCGTAACGCGGATTCTTGCGGTTGATCGTGGCGTGCGCCCCTGCCGCCTTGACCGTCACGGCGCGATCCGCCGAGCTAACCAGACCGGTCACGTTCAGGCCACTCTTGGCGGCGATGCGCACCGCGTCGAAGCCGGTTCCCGTCGCCGAGCCTTCGATGAAGATGTTGCGGCGCTGGCGAATGCCCAGGCAGGTGAACAAGGCCCGGTAGACCGTACCCATGGTCAGCACGTAACTGCCTGCCGCCTCGATCGTCAGGTCAGGCGGGATCGGCAACAGCTGCGGGGCCTGAGCCAGCATAAACTGCTGATGCGAGCCATCGGGGGTCTCGTTGCCCTGAATGAAGAAGTCGGCGTACATTGGGTCGAGACCCGCCATGGGCGCGAGCAGGTCGCTCTGGCCCGAGAAGATCGTGACCAGATCACCGACTTTCAGGCGACCCTGGCGGCGCGCCTCGTCACCCAAGGCGGCGACCAGGCCAATGCCGCCCGAGCCGGTGACGTGATAGTCGCGGTCGTGATTATCAAACTGGCTAACCGGAATACCGGTGATTGCCCAGATGTCGTTGTAGTTGACTTCGGAGGCCAACACGTAGACCAGGGCCTGATTGGCGCGGGGCTGCTCGACCGGGATGATGAACTGGCGCTCAACGTCGATTGGGTCGCCATGGACAGGGCCGCCGGTTTCGGGGTCGCGAATCGCACCCATGCCGTACTGGAGCGTCGGCAGCGGCGTTACCCCCGGGAAGAAGGGCGAGCCGACCGGCAGCAGATTGCCCTGCTCCAAGGCCATGCGCTCTTGCTCGGTGGTCACCGGGGCCTTGCGGGTCGGCAACGGCGCGGCCTTCTTGTCGAGGAAGTCCTGAATACCCTTCTTGCCGCCCTCGGGGTCGACAATCGCCTCGGCGAAGAGCCGGGCTTCGTTCTGCAGACCGGCTTCGAGGCCGTTGACATAGCCGTAGCGGATTGCTT
Source organism: Oscillochloridaceae bacterium umkhey_bin13 (assembly GCA_048381555.1). Taxonomy (GTDB): domain Bacteria; phylum Chloroflexota; class Chloroflexia; order Chloroflexales; family Chloroflexaceae; genus Viridilinea. The sequence continues at coordinate 28,244 of JBLWKA010000006.1, read as the reverse complement.
CGAGGGCGCGAGCAACGGCGGTCGTGCGACCGGCTACCGCCGATTGGCGCACAATGCGCTGCACGCGGGGGTTCTGGATGATCGCATTAAGCACATCATCGGCAAACTCGGGGCTAGGCTGCTCCCATTCGGCAACCTTCTCCTGACGGCGCAGATAGGCTTCTTTGAGCGTACCGTCGCCGGTCGCGGCCAGTTCCCGCACCAGGGCCGTGGCAAGCGAAACGGCATCAAGCCCATCAGACGCGAGCTGATCAACCAGCCCGATCTCCGCCGCTTCCTGAGCGGTCAGGGTGCGCCCACCAAGGATCAGTTCGAGCGAGCGCAGCATGCCGGTGCCGTTGGTGCGCTTGTAGAGCAGACGCGGCAGGCGTTGGGTGCCACCGTAACCGGGCAGCAGGCGCAAGTTGATCTCGGGCTGACCAAACTCGGCGTGGATGTCGGCCACGCGGTAGTGACAGGCCAGCGCGAACTCCATGCCGCCACCGAGGGCCACGCCGTTGATTGCGGCGATGCAGGGCTTGTCCATGCGCTCGATCTTGCGGAAGGCCAGATGGGCGTTGTTGGGCAGCGCCATGGCATCCTCGACCGAGTGGGTCTCTTCGAGCAACTGGCGAATATCGGCCCCGGCCACGAAACTCTTGGTGCCTTGACCGGTGAAGACCACGCCCACCACATCCTTGCGACGCGAGAGGTGATCAACAATCGTATTCAACTCGTCGAGGGCGCGCTCGTTGAGGGCATTGACGGGCGGGTTGGTGATCGTCACCAGGGCCAAGCGCTGGGTCGCGTTCAGCTTATGGTTTTCGATCCGGAAGTAGCGGTAGCGCTCGAAGAGTTGCTGCTCTTCGGCGGCCTGCTGCTTGCGCTTCCACTCATCAATCTTCTGGCGAATTTCGGTCAGTGATTCGGGATTGCGCAGCGTGGTCGTATCGCCAAGCGGCTCATCAAGCATCAGGCTGCGCAGGAAGCGGCGCATATACTTGCCGCTGCGGGTCTCGGGGAAGGCCGCAACCTCGATATAATCCTCGGGGACAGCCACGATGCCCTTCTCGCCACGGACAATTTCGTCGAGGCGGCGGCGATCGACCGAACTGAGCTTGCGGTCGCCCACGGTGAGGATGAAGGCGACCGGGGTGAGGCCCTTCTCGCGGTGGGGTGCGCCGACCACGATGCAGTTGCCAACGGGCGAGTCGGGCGTGATGGTCTTATCACGCAAAATTGCGCCCTCGATCTCCTCGGTACCCATGCGGTGACCAGACACGTTGATCACATCGTCGGAGCGCCCGTGGAGGGTAAACGAGCCGTCGGTGTACTTCATGGCGAAGTCACCCTGAACGTAGGCCCATTCGCCATTGGGGCCGCGTCGCCAATAGGTCTTGACGAAGCGCTCGCTATCACCCTGCCAGGTTGGGGCGTCGCCCTTGATCCAGGCTTCGAGGCCCGGCACATCACCCCAGATCGTGCGGGTCAGGTAGGGATAGGGCGCGGTAATGACAATCTCGCCCTTCTCTTCGTACTCAGCCGAACGATAGGTGGGCGTGCCACCTTCGGGTGGGGTATCGCTGGCCCAGACATCGCCAGCGACCCAGGGCAGCGGGTAGGTATGGGCATCGGGACGCAGCGGGTAATCATCGTTGCCATAGAAATGGGTCCAGACGATGCCACCGTGCTCGGTCGCCCAATACGAATTGATATACTGCGGCGACATCACCTCCATGCCGAACTGCTGCACAGCGGGGCTGACTGGTTCGGCACAGAAGGTACAGACGCGCAGGGTCGACATATCGTACTGCTGCACGTCGGCGACGTTCTGGGGATCGGTCATGACCGATTTGAGGAAGGTGACGCCCGCTTTGAAGATCTGGACTTTATGGCGCTCGATGATACTGGAATAGCGCCCGGCACTCGGGAAGACCGGCGAACCTTCGAGCAACAGACCGGTGCAGCGCGAGGCCAGGGTCGCACTGATCATATAGCTCTGGCCGGTGATCCAGCCCGGATCGGCGACCACAAAGATCACATCACCGGGTTCGGCATCGAAGCTGACCTTCATGGTGTGGGCGAGGCCCGCCGTATAGCCACCGTGGACATGGACCACGCCTTTGGGTTTGCCGGTTGAGCCCGAGGTATAGATGATGAACATCGGGAACTCGGCATCAAGCGGTTGGGCCGGAGCCAGGCTGGCGAGCAAGGGATAGAGTTGCGCAACCGGCAGGGCCATCAGGCCAGCGTCATCACTGGCAGCCAGACCATGTTCGGCGGCCGCAGCCAAGAGCTTGGCTTCAGCCTTCGCCATCAGGTCGTGGCTCCAGATATCACGCTCGGTACGCCAGACAATATCCTGGCCGGTGTGACGCACGACCACCACGGCCTCGACGCGGGGCGGCGTATCTACCAGAGCCTGGGCGATGCTGGTGCGGATCTGAGCCTGAGTGACTGCATCGAGCATAATCAACTCGCCGAGGGCCACACCGACGCCACGCATCACATCGGTGCGCTCGACGGTAATATCATCCTTGATCGCCTCGCTGACGCGGGCAATCACCGTATCACGGGCGGCCTGGGGCAGATCCGGCATCGCAGCCAGGGTCTGCTCGACAATGGCGCGGCAGGTCTCGACCGGCACATAGCGGTCAAGCGCCTGGTCGGTATAGATCTCTTTGTAGGCCACAACCTGGGCGTTGCGATAGCCACCATCGGAGGTGAGCACAATCTTGGCCCCGGCGTTGTGGATGCGATCCGAGAGGGTCTTGTCGGAGAAACCGCCGAAGACCGGGGTATAAACGATGCCCAGGCGCTTAGCGGCCTCGGTATAGTAGATCTGGGGCAGAATATTGGGCATATTGAGCGCGATACGATCGCCGCGCTTCAGGCCCAGATCCTGGAGCACCAGGGCGGCTTTAACGACTTCGAGCAACAGACGCTTGCGGGTGATCGCCTCGTGGACAACCGGGCCGCCACGCCCGCCATTGAGCGAGCTATCCCAGCGGTCGCCCTCGAAGAAATAGGCCACCTCATCGCCGAAGCCCATCAGGACGTGGCGATCAACCTCGTTAAAGCAGGCATTGGTGAGGCCACCCTCGAACCAGCGGTAGAACGGCGGCGTATCAGCACTAAAGGTACGCTGCCAGGGCTGATGATCCGGGCCATAGGAAACTTCAACCGGGGCACCGCTCGCGGCATCAAGGCCCGTCCAGGCCCCCGCAACCTCATCCCAGGTGATCCAGGCTGCCAGAGCCTGATCATACCAATGGATCGAACTGCGAGCGATGGCGCCATGGAAGGCACCCGGATCGCTGAGGAAGGCGCTACGCTGGGCTTCCCAGTCAACACGGCTGCGAATCGGATTGCTGCGCGGGGCGCGCGGTGGGGCAAGGGACGGGGCCTCGATCATCGCTGACCCTCCAGGTTACACTACGAGTAGAAGAAACACGTGCTACACGTCAATGGTATGGGACGCAGTAACACCACAGTCAGATCGACTGCCTGGTGGTGATTACCAGCCATGCCGGTTGTGAAGCGCTGAACAAAGGGACTAGTCTCTAGCGTAACGAGAATGACGCACCACGTCAAGGGGAGGTTGGGCGGGATGCCACCTACCCGATTTAGTAGGGTCAATTAGCGTACTTCGAGCAGTTGCCCTGCGCTCCAGCCTTCGAAACTTGCCGCCCGCACCTGCCACCAGGTGAAGCCATCGGCCTCGACCGGGCCGCCAATGATTTCGACCATGCTATTAGGTTGAAGCACGGTGACGATGGCACTATCGGCGGCGGTGCCGGGGCGCACCCGCACATTGACTGGCCCGACCTCGGGGCGCACATAGGCTTGGCCGCCGATCACAAAACCACCCGGCGGAGGCGCGGTTGGCGGCTCAGGCATAAACTCGGGGGTGGGCAAGGGCACCAGACCATCGGGTGGAGGAACAACCTGATCTGCACCCAGCACCTGACCAGGGGGCGCGACCAGCACACTCGGCACGATCGCGGTTGGCACGACCGGTATGGTGCGCATCTGTTGCAGGCTAGCCGAGATCACAATCCCGATCAAGAAGATGCTGATAATAATCAGGCCGGGCAAGAGCCATGCCTGCGAACGGCCCCAGAAGGCGGCGAGTCGTTCGGCGCGGTCGAGTTCGGCGTAGCCAACCCGTCGCCCGGCCAGCATCTCCTGGGCGATCGGCAGATCGCGGGTGGCCCCACTCGGCAGCGGGCGACCGGGATAGCGTACTGAACTCGTATCAGGGTAGACGGTGCGTTCGCGGCGTGGTTCTGCGGGTCGCCGGGCCAGACTAGTCTGGGTGGTGGCGCGCCGTGGATCTGGTTCGGCGTTGGCTCGTTCCAGCGCAACCTGGGTCTCGCCGCGTCGCCCCGGAATCGTCGTCGCCGTCATCGGAGCCGGATCGGGCTCCTCGGGCGGGGCGACCACGACCCCGTAACGGGGCAACAGACGCGCCACCAACCGCTGATAGGCCGTAATCGTCTCGCTGGTAATGGACAGCGCTTCGCCATGGGCCACCCGCGCCCGCAACTGGTGCATACGCTGAATCCCGTTGGCCTCGGCGGGACTTAAGGGCCGTTCGGAGACCAGGGTCAGGGCTTCGAGCAAGACCGGGAACGATCCCACCGCCTCGGGGAGACCCCGTTGCAACCCGTAGGCCCGCAGCACATCTTCGAGGCTGCCGTGCAAACTGAGCAGGGCCAGTTCGGGGGGGCCGCGCCGCACCCGGGTCTGGGCGAGGGTGTATTTGGCCCGGGCCGATTCGATCAACTCGAACGGCGTAGGCAGATCTGGGTTAGTGGGTTCGTTCATACGTGGGCCTGGGAGAACATGGTTCTTCCAGAACATTCCTGCTCAGGTCACGAATGCTTGCGCTCGTGGCCTGAGCGACTACGCCAATTCCTCTTCCAATAAACTCCGGGCCAACTGGGGATTAGCCTGGCCCCGGGTCGCCTTCATGACCATGCCGACCAGGAACTGCGCAGCACTGGTTTTGCCGTTGCGATATTCGGCAATCGCTTTTTCGGCTTTGGGATCGGCCAGCACCTGTTGCACAATCGCCCGGATGGCCGCATCATCGCTGATCTGGGTCAAGCCTTGCTCGGCCACCAGCGTACCAGGGGCCTTGCCACTATCAAAGCTCTGTTCGAAGACCTGTTTGGCAACGCTGCGGGTCACGGTGCCTTTGGCAACCAGTTCGATCACGGCCGCCAGATGGGCCACCGGCATGCGTTCCGCCAGTTGCGTATACGGCTCACCGCGATCCTTGAGCAGCCGGAAGCCTTCATTCAAGACCCAGTTGGCAACGTCTTTCGGGGTCGCCCCAAGTTGGGCGGCAGCAGCGACAGCGGTCTCGAAATAGTCAGCCACGGGGCGCTCAAGGGTCAACAGATCGGCGTCCTGAAAACTCAGGCCGTAGCCAGTTTCGTAGCGAGCGCGGCGCTCAGCGGGCAGTTCGGGCAACTCGTTGCCGCGAGCGGCGATCCACGCGGCATCAAACACCAGGGGCGGAATATCAGGTTCGGGGAAGTAACGATAATCGTGGGCGAACTCCTTCGAACGCTGGCCGACAGTTTCGCCGCGCACCTCATCCCAACCGCGGGTCTCCTGGTTGATCACCTCGCCCGCATCGAGTATGCGCGTCTGGCGCTGGATCTCGTAGGCGAGGGCCCGTTCGACATAGCGGAACGAGTTGATATTCTTGATCTCGACCTTGGCCCCATAGGCAACCTGACCCTCGGGGCGCACACTGACATTGGCGTCGCAGCGCAGCGCACCTTCTTCGAGATTGCCACTGTTGACGCCGATCCAGACCAAAAGTTGGCGCATCTTCTCGAAATAGAGCCGGGCCTCTTCGGGCGTACTGATCTCGGGCCGACTGACGATCTCCATCAGCGGCACGCCACTGCGATTGTAGTCAATCAACGAATGCTCATCGTCGGCGTGCAACAAGCGCCCGGTATCCTCTTCGATATGCAGCCGCTCGATCCCAATCCGCTTCACGGTACCATCAGCGGTGCGAATCTCGATCCAGCCGTCCGAGCAGAGCGGCTCGTCGTATTGCGAGATCTGGTAGCCCTTGGGGAGATCGGGGTAGGGGTAGGATTTGCGGCTAAAGACCGAACGCTCGTTAACGGTACAATTGAGGGCCAGACCGGTCAGGGCGGCGAACTCGACCGCACGCTGATTGACAACCGGCAACGTCCCGGGCAGGCCCAGGCTCACCGCCGAGACGAAGGTATTGGGCGCGGCCCCGGCATACTCGGCGGGGCAACCATCGAACATCTTCGAGTCGGTCTTGATATGGGCGTGGATTTCCAGGCCGATGGTCACAAGGTATGCAGTCATAGGTATAGCAGGTTCGGGCCTTCAGGTACAGGGTTCGCGTCTATTGTAGCATAGGCCTTCGTTATGCCCCCAAGCAAGGAGTCATTATGCATCCTAGCGCACCAAACGAACATGTGGTCATTAATTGGCACTACCCGCCACCACGCGATGCGTTCGATCGCTTCATCGGCCCAGGCGCAACCAGGGCCGAAATCCTGCTACAATTTGTGCCAACCTTGCTGATCGCACTGACGTTGATCGCCGTGGCAATCATCAAGGCATGGGGTTGGACACCCGTACAACTGATCGTCGCCGGATTGCTTATGCTGGACATGGTCGGTGGCGTTATCACCAACGCAACCAGTGCCGGCAAACGCTGGTACCATGTAGCCACCTGTTGCGAGAAGAGCCGTACCGGCCTGCTGTAGAGGCATAGCCACTCACAACAACTTGCGCACCAGGGCCATGGCCTCATCACGACTGGTAATTTCATCGGCGGCCTGGGCTTCGGCGACTTCGCGCAAGAGCGTACCGAGTTGCGGGCCGGGGCTTAGACCAAGTTCGTTGATCAGGTCGTGACCCGTCAACAAGGGCGGCTGGCGTTCCTCAACCGGCCGATAGTAACGAGTTAAGATCGCGCCGAACCAGGCCAGGTGGGCTTCCCAACCGGCGGGATCGGTGTGGGGGCCGCGACTGGCCAGATGATCGGCCAGTTCGTGCAGCAGCACTTCGGGGGTCGCATCACCGAAGTCGCGGAAGAGCCGGGCCAGGGCACGGGGCGTCGGCGGGCCACTGGTACGCAACTGGCCCGGACGCATATGCTCCCGGACAATCAGGGCAACCAGGGCCGCATCGGGGCGAGCCAAGCGTAAGCGGCGCGCAATATTCAGGGCGATCGCGGCACCCTGTTCCTGATGCCCATAGAAGGTCACGCTGCCATCGGGGTGGTTGATCTTGGTCTGGGGCTTGGCATTATCGTGCAGCAGGCCCGCCAACTTCAGCAGCGCAACGCGCCGATGCCCGCCCGCGCGCCGTTCGTTCAGCAGCGTCGCCAGTTGGCTGGCATACGGGATCGTCGTCGCCAGAGCGGGATGGGTTTGAACCGCCACCGGCAGCGCCTCGGCGGGCAGGCGGCTCGTATCCCCCACCATAATCACGGTGGTCAACCAATCCAGGGCGGCGACAGTTTCGAGGCTATGGGCCAGGACAGGCAAGAAATGCACCCGAGGCTGCGCACAATCCCGCGCCGCGGCAAGTTCGGGGAAGATTCCGGTCAGCGCGCCGGTCTGGTCAAGCAGGCGCAAGGAGGGGGCGCTGGCGGGCGCGTCCAGGAGGCGCAAGAGTTCCTCGCGGATCCGTTCGTGGGCGACAACCCCGAGCTTTCCGGCAGCGGCCTTCATCTGGGTCACCAACTCGGGCATGGGTTGCCAACCCAACTGGGCCGCGAAACGGGCCACGCGCACCACGCGCAGCGGATCGTCAAGCAGACTGTTTGGGCCACAACTGCGCAACCGCCCGGCCCGCAAATCGGCAAGGCCGCCCGTGGGATCGATGAGGGCTGGCAGGATGCCCTCTGCTCCCTCCCCCTCACGGGGGGCGGGAGGAGTCCGCTGCACAGCCGCATCGGATGCGGGGCGACCCGCTTCCCCCCCTCCCCCCCGGCCCCCCTCCCCCTCACGGGGGGCGGGGGGAGTCCGCTGCACAGCCGCATCAGATAGGGGCACGGCCAGCGCATTGATTGTTAGATCGCGCAGGCGCAAGTCGGCCTCGATGGTAGGGCCACGCAACCCGGCGACATCGAGGGTCAGCGGTGGCGGGCCGGGCAGCACAATCCGTCCGGTCGCCCGTTCGGCGTCCAGCGGCACAAAGGCGGCCTGGCGCGCATCGGCATAGGCGCGGGCCAGTTCAAAGCCATCGCCTGTCACCGCCAGATCGAGATCGAGGGGCGTCTTGCCGCGTACCAGATCGCGAACGGCCCCACCAACGAGCCAGGCCGTGACCCCACGTGTAGCCCAAAAGGTCGCCAGGTCATGCAGCGTGGTGGTCAGGAGATCATTGTTCATCATGGATCAGCCCCGCACCCCTTCCAACACCCGATAGGACGCGGTCGCGGCCACCTCGCGTACCTGGGCAAACCAGGGGGTCAATGCACGCTCGTAGGTCAGAAAGCGGTTGGCAACCAGTTGCAATCGACCGCCGGGGGCCAGAACCGCGTGGGCCTGGCTGATAAACGCGTTTGCCATGCGGGTATCAATCGAACGTCCGGCATGAAAGGGCGGGTTGCTCAAAATCAAATCGTAACAGCGCCCACGGACTGCTGCCAGCGCATCACTGGCGGCGACGGTAGCGATCGGTTCCAGGCCCAAGCGGGTAATGTTCTGCCGGGTCGCCGCGACTGCCAATAAACTTACGTCAAGCAAATCAACCTGAGCCGCGCCCAGGCGGGCCGCTGCCAGGCCAATTGGCCCATAACCACAACCGATGTCGAGCACGCGCTGACCAGGCAATGGCCCAAGTTGGGCCAACAAGAGGGCGGTGCCGGCATCAAGCTGTTCGGCGCTAAAAACCCCGGGCAGACTGGCCAGAGTCACGGGGGGGCCGCCGGGCAGCCAAGTCTCGACACTAAGCCAGGAGCCCGGGGCAATCCCCGGCAGCGTAGCCCATGCCGGCGGATCGGGCAAAGTTTCGCCGCGACGGGCCTGCGCCACCCGACAGCCGCGTCCATAGCCAAGCGTGGTCGCGTTGCCACACAACGCTGCCAGATCGCGAATCAAGGGTTCGATCCCACCGCGTTTAGCCCCTGCCAGGTTGATCAAGCCGTCGGGCCGCAGCAGGGCCAGGGCCTCGACCAGCCAGCGGCGGGCCAGATCACGGGCCTGCGGGGCCAGGATCACCACGCGGTCGAAGCTTGCCGCAGCCTCGGGCAATTGACTCAGAGCCGGGCTCACCGTCGCATTGGCAATGCCATTCGCCTCCAGGGTCAATCGGGCCATTTGCACCGCCAGCTGATTCGGGTCGTGCAGCAGGAGCGTGCCGTGCGGCAATTGGCGGGCCAGGGCCACCCCAAGCGCACCGTGGCCGCACCCCAACAGGGCTACCCGCTCGGTTGGTGCAAGCCGGATCAAGTCAGCCGCCAGCAGAGCCAGATCACTCACCTGCTCAGCATCGGCCAGACCGGGCTTGCTCACAACCTGCACCGGCGTGCCCGCCAGGGTCGCCTCAAAATGGATCAATTGATCATAGGCATAGCTCATGGCTGCCAGTGTAGCATGGGTAGGGTTGCAGGTGGTAATGGCGCTTTTGCGCCATTACCACCTGCAACCAACCGGCATGACGGATGCAACGTTATTGGGCAAGCCCCAGGTTTTGGTGTGGTTTGGCTATGCCGCACCACATCCACCTTCGGAAGCGGATGTTGCAAGATACTGCTGGCAAACGCTGGGGTACGCTTTCCCGGCGGCTCAAGCCGCGGGCTACGGTGGGCCAAGCCCGCCTGCGCGGGCTGAACAGGCCACGCAGGTGGCCTTCGCTTCCCGGAGCCGAGGCGTTGACGCCCACGGCACGGGAGCGTCGCTTGGTTTGCCAGCAGTGTCGTTGCAACAGCCCTGACCCAACTGGGAGCATAAGGTTCGCTTAGGCCCACCTTGGTTTAAAATAGGATTATGGTGTAGTATCGTCGAGTCGAGAAACACATCTTATGCCCAACGCATTTCGCCCCCTTCGCCGCCTGCTGGGTAGTCTACCGATCGTTGGGTTGATCGTTGGTTGCGCCGAAACTCCACCTACCACCACAGGCCTGCCACTCCCGCCCGGTGAGCAGATCGTTCTGGCAGCTGCGCTGCCAGAGACCGCAGAGCAACCTGCGTTCTATGTCGTAGATCCAATGGCGGGCACACTTAATGGCTGGCAACTCCTGGGTGGGCGCGGGCTAACTGAGAACGGTTCATCAACAATGACCCGAGCCGATCAGCAGCGTTGGGACGCCGCACAGCGTGAATTGATCTACAGCGGTTCGCTCGGCAGTTCGCCCGGTCTTTATCGCCTTGCCGCCGATGGCACAGTCACCCAAACAACGGTAGCGCCGCTCCCGGAGGATGCGGTTGATGCGTGGGATCTGCTTCCGATGTTGGCCCCCGCGCGGGATCGGATCGCAATCACCGGCTCGGTGTATAACCAACCACGCGGCACGGGCAGCAGCCAGCGCATTGCCGTCAGTGCGCCCGCTGGGACATGGACAATCTACGGGGCGGACATGGGGTTCGAAGTGGTGGATTTTCTGCGCTGGGCACCCGATAGCCAGAGCCTAGCTTTCCTCGCTGGCACGCGCCCAGATGGCATCTGGCAGTACCACGCCTACCGCCTCGATCTGGCCGGTGGCACGATCCAGATGCTGAGCGAGGAAGAGGCCTTGGCGCACAGTCCACCGGTTTTCACGCCTGATGGAGCGATAGTCTTCGCCACCGTCGGGGACAATGGCATGCGTCACGCCATTTTTATGGCTGCACCCGGTACCACAGCCACGCAGATCATTGGCTTTGAACCAGCAGGGCCACAGGTCGAGGCACCGGGGTTGGTGGGGTCGCCCGATGGGCGGCGGGTGGCGTTTAGCAGCGCACGGGCCAATCCCGTAACCCCGGCAACGGTCTATCTGGTTGATCTTACCACCGGCGAACTGCGTGATCTACTGGCGGCGGATCAGCCCGTGGCCCAAACCGGCGCAACCGGGGGCGTGCCGGAGATCGAGGTGCTTGCCTGGTCGCCCGACGCAGGGCAGATTCTTGTGCAAGCCACCTTCGATAGTGAATGCAACATCATGCCGGTCAGTCGCGCTATCGGCTGCAATCGCATCCTCTACACCTTGCCGATCGAAGGCGGGCAGGCCGAACGGCTGGGCAGCGCGCAGTTCGCGAGTATTCGCTTTGCGTTTTGGGTCGAGTAGCCTTGGTATAATGGCCGGGTTCATCCCCGGTTATAACAAGGAGCAACCCCGATGCAGCGTACCGTTGTGAGCACCACTGATGCGCCCGCCGCCCTTGGCCCGTATTCGCAGGCGATTGTCGCTGGCGACCTGGTTTTTGCCTCGGGCCAGTTGGCACTCGACCCGGCGACTGGCCAGATGGTCGAGGGTGATATTGGCACCATGACCCGCACGATCTTCGCCAATATTGACGCCGTTTTGAAGGCCGCAGGCAGCAGTTTGGATCGAATCGTGAAGGTGACGGTCTTCCTGGCCGATATGGATGATTTCCAGGCTATGAATGCCGCCTACGCCGAATTCTTCCCGAGTGAGCCGCCCGCGCGCTCGACTGTTCAGGTCGCCCGCCTGCCCCGCGATGCCCGAGTCGAGATCGAGGTGATTGCGCTGCGCTAGGCTAAAAAGGGGCGGGGGGGGGCCCAAACGTTGCTCCGCCGCCCCCCCCGGTGGCCAAAATGGGCCCCCCCGGGTGGGGGCCCCCCCCCCGGCGGTTGGTG
>JBLWKA010000006.1:0-16438 GCA_048381555.1 Oscillochloridaceae bacterium umkhey_bin13 | reverse complement strand
GCGGGGCCAGGAGGCTAGTGCGTGTGGTGGGGGCGCGCGAGCAAAACCCGGGGGGGGCGCCCCCAGAGCGGGGCCCCCCCCCCCCCCGCCTTGTTCCAAATAGGGACGCAGCGTGCTGCGTCCCTACGCCCGTCATGTGGATCGGTACCGTGACCTGAAACGACGCCGCAAAGTCAGTAGGCACACCTTCAGGCAGATCGAACCACTGCACCTGGCCACCGGTTTTGGTTTCCGCACCGAGCACGAGGCCCGTCACCTGCGAACGGTAGGTGATCTGGATGGGAGCATCGAGCACGGGCAGGTATTTGTCATTGTCGCAGCCAGGCGCATAACGCACCTGTTCGGCCCCTAACGCGGCCCGCAACCCTTCCAGGGGCGAGACCCGGCGGTGGGCGTTCAGTTGGGCACTGCCCCCACCCATCACCTGCCCAAGCGCGGCATTCGGGCCAAGCACCGCGACCCGCGCCTTGGCAGGCAGGGGCAGCAGGTCATCCACATTCTTCAGCAGCACCGTAGCTTCGGCCCCGGCCCGTCGGATCAACGCCGTTGTGGCGGCATACTCGATTGCCTGCTCGGCCTCCAGGCTCACATCACGCGGTTGGGCGAGCATGCCCGTGCGCTCGAACAGACGCAGGACATTGCGGGTCGCCTGGCGCACCGCCACTCGCGTTGCCGCATCGGCCTCGGCCTCGGCCAACAGATCGGCGCGTGCCCGGGCTGGCCCCGGCATCTCAAGATCAAGCCCGGCGCGCACACTTTTGCCCGCCGAATGAGTACCGAACCAGTCACTCATCACCAAGCCATCAAAGCCCCACTCCTCGCGCAATAAGCTATTCTGGAGCCAATGATGTTCGCTGCAGAAGGTACCATTGAGCCGGTTGTAGGCACTCATGATCGCCCAACTCTGGCCCTCTTTGATCGCCATTTCGAAGGGCAGCAGATAGAGTTCGCGCAGCACCCGGACGGGAATGTCGCTGCTAATCGTCATGCGCTCGAACTCGGACTCGTTGCCGACAAAATGTTTGACCGTTGCGGCCACGCCCTGGGCCTGCAAGCCTTGAATATAGGCCACCGCGAGCTTGCCGGTCAACCAGGGATCTTCGGCATAACTCTCGAAGTTCCGCCCGTTCAGGGTGCTCCGGAACAGATTGACCGTGGGCGCAAGCAATACCGCTGCCCCTTTATCTTTGACCTCCTGACCGAGGGCGTGACCAACCGCGTGCAGCAGATCCACATTCCAGGTCGAGCCGAGCGCGATCCCGACCGGGAAGGCGGCCGTAGCTTTGCCGCCCACCAGCGCCCCGCCACCCCGGGCACCGGCTGGCCCGTCAGTCACCTTGACGGCGGGAATATTCAGCCGAGGAATCGGCACCGTGGTCCAGAAGTCGGCTCCGGCGAGCAGGGCAACTTGTTCCGCTAAGGTCATGGCATCAAGCAACGCGTCAATTGATCCCGGCTGCGTATCCGCCTGCATCATTCACCTCGTTTTGTGGGCCTAGCGTATCTTCCTGGCTCTTTCAACGGTATAGATTATAGCCTTCTTCTGAATCCTAACCCGAAGATTCGTCCTACGATGGCCAAGCCAGAAGCCACCACCCCAAACCCAAAAGCCCCACCTGAATCCCGCTGGCGCAAACTGATCCTGCCTGCACTCTGTCTGCTTGTGCTTGGCACGATTGCCTGGGTACAGCGCCCCGATGGCAAACTGCACCTGTATGTGCTGAGTGGGCCTGGCGATGCAATCGTGATCCAGTCACCCAAAGGTCGTTTTATCTTGATTGACGGTGGTAGCAACCCCTCGGAACTGACCCTGGCGTTGGGGCGGTTGCTGCCCTTCTGGCAACGCGAACTGTATGCCGTGATCCTCACTGGGGGTGACGGGCAACGGGTGCCCGGCCAGGTTGCCGCGCTGAGCCGTTATAATGTGGGTCTGGCGCTTGGCCCTAGCGATTTGGGCCGGCATGGAACAGCAGGTGAATGGCAGCGCCTGGTGGCAAGCCAGCGCATTCCGGCCCGTAGCCTCCAACCCGGCCAACGCATTGCCATGGACGGAGTCAAACTGCATGTGCTTGATTATCACCCCGGCGAGCATGGCGGAGCGGTGCTGCTGATCAGTTATGGAGCCACCAGCGCCCTGATCCATACGGGCGGCCCGGCGGGCGATCCGGCAGCCCTGCAATTGGCGGGGCAACCCTTTGATCTTCTGGTCTACCCCTGGCAACGTGAACTGACCCCGATGGCGGCCCTCCAACCGACAACGATTATCTTTACCCCGGCCTACGAAGCCCCGGCCCCGGCCCTGTTAAGTTATGCCGACCGGCGACAGCATGCGCGCCAGGTCTTCCACCCCAAGGCCGACGGCATGATCAGCCTGGTCAGTGATGGGCATAGGCTGCGTCTTGAACCATAATAGGGCTTGCATGATCCTGCTGGTAAACCTGGCGCCACTCCCGTGCCGTGGGCGTAAACGCCTCGGCTATGTGCGAAGCGAAGGCCACCTGCGTGGCCCGAGGAGCCTGCGCAGGCAGGCTCTGCCCACCGTAGCCCGCGGCTTGAGCCGCCAGGGAAATTGTAAGGCAACCCGGTTGCCTCATGCCCCTTCAATAACCCAATGAATGATCCCCGTTTGATCTGGCTCAGCTTCGGGCTGGTACTCGTCCTAGTTCTGGCCGGGGGCGCGGCGCTGCTCTGGCGGCGTTTTTATCGCGACGACCCTGACAATGCGGCGCGGCGGGTCTTTAAGAACAGCACCGTCACGTTTGGGCTGCGTTTAGTGGTACGCGGCCTGGATATGGTGGTCTTCTTTTTGTTGGCTGGCACCCTGAATGTGGCCCGTTTCGGCGATTATACCTTTGCGGCGCTGCTGGTCAGCCAGTACCTGGCGATCTTTACCGAATTTGGCTTAGGAGTCTTGCTCACCCGCGAGGCGGCCCGCGATCCGACGGCGGCGCGGCGGCTGTTTGGGCTGACCCTGGTCTTGCGCCTGCTGCTGATTGTGGCCGGGGCCGTGCCGGTTGGCATCCTGGTGGTGGCCGGGTTCGCCCTGATCGGCCAGCCCCTTTCGGGCGAAGGCGCGGCGGTAATCTTTATTCTGATGCTAACCCTCGTGCCGGGAGCCTACGCCGGGGCGGTGACGGCCCTCTACACGGCCAGCGAACGCATGGAAGTCCCGGCCTTGATGGAACTGGTCACGGCCGCCTTAAGCTTCCTGGCCCGGATTGGCGTGATTGTGCTGGCCCCGAGTATTCTGGGCCTGGCCTGGTCGGCAGTGGTGGTCAGCAGCATCACCGCCATGATCTTTGGCTGGCTCCAGTACCGCCACTTTTTCCCGCCGAGCCTGGCATGGGATCGGGTGGCGATGCTGGCGCTGGTGCCGATTGCCCTGCCGCTCATGCTCAACAATCTGCTTGGCACGATCTTCTTTCGCTTCGATGTGTTTATTGTGAGGGCCTTCACGGGCGAGGCGGCCGAAGCGCTGGTGGGCCAGTACAATTTGACCTATACGATCCTTGGGATTGCGATGATTGTGCCACCCGCCCTGACCTTTGCGGTCTTCCCGTTGCTGGCGCGGCGGGCGGGGGATAATCGGGCCGGGTTTGCCGCCGCGCAGCAGCGTACGCTCCAGATCTTGCTGGGACTGGCCTTTCCGCTCGCCATGGGCATCAGTGTATTGGCCTATGATCTGGTACGCTTTTTTACCCGTTCGCAGTTTGCCGATTACCAGTTGGCCGTGCCGGTCTTGGCCGTCCTAGCCTGGTTTTTGCCACTCTCGTTTGCGAACGGCCTGTTGCAGTACGCCCTGATTGCGCTCGACCGCCAACGGGCAATCACGCGCGCTTTCTTGATCGGGGCCGCCTTTAACCTAGGCACAAACCTGTTGGCGATTCCCTTGACGGCCCAGATCCTGGGGCAACCGGCATGGGGCTTGTATAGCGCCGCCGTGATCACGATCCTCTCGGAACTGGTGTTGTACTTGGTATTTCGGCCCTTGTTACGCAGCGAAGGCATGGATCCGCAGTTGGCCCGCCTGGCATGGCGTCCGGCCCTGGCCGCGCTGGCGATGGGCGCGATCATGCTTGGGTTCAAACTGATTGTGCCCGACTGGCCCGGGAGTCTGCTCGCCACCCTGGTAGCCCCGGTCGCCTATGGCATGGTGCTGTGGGGCATCGGGGGATTTGGGGCTGATGAACTGGCGCTGGCCCGCAAAATCATCGGGCGGTAAGCCCATTTTGGATTGGGCCACAGGGTAGCCTCACAGGGCGGTTGCAACGATCCTACTGGCAAACGCTGGGGGGCGCTTTCCCGGCTCAAGCCGCGGGCTACCGTGGGCCAAGCCCGCCTGCGCGGGCGGAACCGGCCACGCAGGTGGCCTTCGCAAAGCATAGCCGAGGCATTGACGCCCACGGCACGGGAGCGTCGCTTGGTTTGCCAGCAGGATCTTGCAACATCCGCGTCGTTTTTTGGTATGTTGTGGCGGCTACGCCGCCACAACATACCAAAACCATGGTTTACCATCAGCCATCTTACGCAACGCGGTACAATACTGGGCAATTACTGTTGAGGCCAGCAAGGAGTATGCCCCTATGGTACGCGTTGGGATTTATGGTGCAACGGGATATACCGGCTTTGAACTGATCAAACTGCTCGAAGGCCACCCCGAGGTCGAAATTGGCTTTGCGACGGCCCGTTCGGCGGTTGGCCAGCGCTTAAACGATGTCTTTCCGACCATGCTCGAAACGCCCTTGGTGAGTATGGATGCCGCCAAGCCGCGTGAGGTGGATCTGATCTTTACCTGTTTGCCCCATGGTGCGGCCGAACTGGTGCCCCTGGTGCAGACGGCGCTGGAGGCGGGCAAGCGGGTGGTTGATTTTTCGGATACCTTTCGGCTGCACGACCCCGATGATTATGCGCGCCGCCGGGGCAAACCGCACCCGGCCCCCGAACTGCTGAGTGCGGCGGTCTATGGTTTACCCGAACTGCACCGCGAAGCCATCCGGCGGGCCCATCTGGTGGCCAATACGGGCTGTTACCCGCTCACGGCGATTCTGCCGCTCTGGCCGCTGGTGCGGGCCGACCTGCTCGCCGAGCGCAATGTGATTGTAGACAGCAAATCGGGCGTTTCGGGCGCGGGTCGCTCGCTTTCGCTCAAGACCCATTTTGGCGAAACCCACGAGACCTTTAGTGCCTACAGTGTTGGGCGCGTCCACCGCCATCTGGGCGAGATGGAACAAGAGACCGGGCTCGAGATCATTTTTTCGCCGCACTTACTGCCGATCTACCGGGGGATTCTCTCGACGATCTACCTGAAGGTGCGCCCCGGGATCAGCCCTGACGAGGTGCGGGCGGCCTATGCGGTCTATGCCAACGAACCGTTTATCCGCTTGCTACCCGCAGGCCGTCTCCCCGAGTTGCGCCACGTCCAGAACACCATGTATCTGGCGATGGGCCTTCAGCCGGTAGACGCCGATTCGGGGCGCTACATCATTGTGTCAGCGCTCGACAATCTGCTGAAGGGCGCATCGGGGCAGGCGGTGCAGAGCATGAACCTGATGCTCGGGTTCCCGGAAACGCTGGGCTTGAGCTAACGAAACTCGTGAGCGGCAACGTCTTCGCGGAAGGTGCGACCGGGGAAACGAATCCGTTCCGCATTGAGCAAAGCCCGCCCACGGGCACCCGCCAAGGTCGCCCCGGTCGCCACCACACTCAAGACATGCCCGCCATTCACACTGATCCCGGCGGGCATGTTGCTGCTACCGCTTCCCATCAACAAGCCGGCCAGCAGATTGCCGCCCCGGCTACTGGGTGCATAACGCATGCCGCCGGGATTGTGGGTCTGGCTATGAAAGACCAGCACGCCTTCATCAAGCTCGCTCAGGCCTTCGATCAGGCCGCCAGTTGGAAAATGGTGCGGATAGCCTTGTGCCACCAAACCCAGGGCCACACAGGACTCGTCGCGCCAGTTCAGGGCACCAAAACGATCAAGGCGGCGGGCAATCGTGGCCTCGATCACCGGGAGCAGATCGCCCTCAAGCAGG
The DNA here is from genome assembly GCA_048381555.1 of Oscillochloridaceae bacterium umkhey_bin13. Lineage (GTDB taxonomy): Bacteria > Chloroflexota > Chloroflexia > Chloroflexales > Chloroflexaceae > Viridilinea. The sequence goes on along the minus strand of JBLWKA010000006.1, from coordinate 10,403 downwards.
GGCAAGACGACCTGGGCTTCGAGATCACGGAGGCTACAACGCAACCCGATCAGGCGTGGCCCTTGTTCGGTCACGATACAATCAACCCCCAGGAAGCCCCAATAGGGCAACCCTTCGCGGGCCAGGGCAGCAATGATCGGCTGGATCACGCGGGTATGGAGCAAGTCGGTCAGGCGACGGGCATAGACCGAACTACTGACGAAGGCACCCATGCCGGGGGCCAACGGGCTATCGGGTTCGGGGCCGAGTTGATCATACAGACGCACCGCCCGTAACGGGATGGCGGTTGTGCCATCCGTCAAGGCAGTCAGACTAAAGACTGGCCCAGCCAGGTGTTCTTCGATCACGAGGCCCGCGACTGGTCCATCGAGCGAAGGCACCAGAAAACTGTTGCGGAGGGCTTCGAGCGCACTGTAGCGGTCGAGATAGACCCCGGTACCAAGTTCGGGGCGATCCGCTTTGACGACCACGGGCAGGGCCATGGCGGCCAGATATTTTTCGGCGGTTGCCAGATCGGTGCAGACCCGCCCCCGCGCCAACGGTAAGCCATAGCGTTCCAGAAACGCCCGGGCGTAACAGCGGCTCCGTTCCAGCGGGGTAGCGCGTTGCGGAGGGCCGCAGACCCCGATCTGCATGGTCACAACTTCGTCCACCAGGCCCGCCGCGAGTGGACCGGTTTCGGCGGGGATGATCAGTTCGATCCCCTCGCTAAAAGCCCAGCGTGCGACCTCGACCACATCCTGCGGATCAAGCTCGACCTGGGGCGCAAGCAGAGTCGCGCCCCCGTTACCAGGGGCGATCAGCAGATCGGCAGCCGCACTGCTAAAGAGTTTCCAGACCAGGGCATGGGCGCGCCCATCGCTCCCGAGCACAAGGATCTTCATCGTGCCCCCTTAGACGGCGTCAACCCGGCCTCGCGCCGCCGCGATCAGGTTCTTGAGCAGCATCGCGTTTGTCACCGGGCCAGTTCCACCGGGAACCGGCGTTATGGCGCTAGCGACTTCGACGACCGAGGCAAAATCCACATCACCGGCCAGACTTCCATCGGGCATCACATTGGTGCCAAAATCCACCACCACGGCACCCGGACGGATCATCTCGGCGGTGATCAAGCCGGGGCGACCCACCGCCACACAGACAATGTCGCATTCACGCAAGACGGCCCCAAGGTCGCTCGTACGCGAATGGCAGATCGTCACGGTTGCATCGGCCTGGAGCAACAGTTGAGCCATTGGCCGACCAACAATCGGGCTACGACCGACCACCGCAGCGCGTTTGCCATGCAAATTGATGGCGTTGCGGCGCAGCAGTTCCATGCCACCGGCGGGCGTATTGGGCACAATCCCAGGGCGACCCTGGGCCAGCAGGCCGGCATTGATCGGATGCACGCCATCAATATCTTTGTGGTAATCAATTGCCAGAATTGCCGTTGTCGCATCAAGGTGGGCGGGCAAGGGCATCTGGATCAAGATTCCATCCACGGCCTGTTCGCCATTGAGGGTCGCAATCATGGCCATCAGGTCGGCCTGGGGCGCATCAACTGGTAGTAGTTCGCTATGGAAGGTGGCCCCAACACTATTGCACAGCTTGCCAATCGTACGAACATAGCGGGTCGAGGCAGGATCACTGCCAACCTGGATCACAACCAGACTCGGGGCACGGCCCAGGGTTGTGGCGAGTTCGGCAATTTCGACCTCGGCCTCAGCGCGCAACTCTTGGGCGAGGGCGCGACCATCAAGCAACATAGCAGTCATGGAGCCTCATTGATTGATGCGTCCCCGCACAATTTTTAACACACCCTCGGCCTCTTCGGCCAGACCAATCACCAGATCGCCAACCCTAGCCCGGGTAGTGCGCACATAGATCTGGTCTTCGAGCGCAGCCAGGTTGATCTCGATATTGAGGATGGCACTCTGAACGGTAGCCCGGGCCAGAATCGCGGCGACACCAATATCACTGACGATCAGGCGCCCAACCTTGGGGGCGAGGGCGGTACAAAGTGGCATCAGGGCGGCGGCGACCTCGGCGGTGCGCATAGGGACTTCGGCAGCCTGGCGCGTGGCGGCCTGGATGGCAGTCTGGCGGGTTGCCGCATCGGCCTCGGTGGTGCGGGGCAGCTTATAGACCGCCGTCAGTCGATTAAAGACCAGGATATCTTGCTCGGCAAGCCGTTGCAACTCGTGGCGCAAGGCCTCGGCGCGGGTATGGATCGCCTGAACTTCTTCTTCGATCGCAGCATACTGCTTTTTGCCCATGGTCAGCGCACAGACCATACTGATCAGGCCGGCGGCCATGGCACCACTCAGGCCCGCAGCACTACCACCACCAGGTGTGGCAGCCCGCGAAGCCAGGGCGTCAAGGAAACTGCCAATTGGCTGAGCAACGAGCGGCTCGGTCATGGGGAACTCCTTATGGGGCAAGCAAACTAGGTATTGGGCGGACGAACCCGCACCAACCCTCCCCATTATACCAAGAGCCGATACGAGGCTTGATGCAATGAGCCGTAATCGTGGCAGGTTATACTGAATAGCGTAAGTGAATCTGTACAAGGCAGCCTGTGATGCGACCAGCCTTATCAACCCGACTTCTGCTGCTGGGATTAGTGGTCAGCCTACCCCTGTTCAGTTTTGGCTGCACGACACCTAGTTCGACCCCGGCAAGTCTGCTGGCGGGCGAGACGGTGCGGATCTTGTTAGTTGGCGATCCGTTCTCGCTGGCGGTGCGGGCGCTGGCCCCGGCGTTGGGCGAACGGGCCGGGGGCAATGTACAGATCGAAGTGGTCAGTTATGATGATCTGCGAGAATTGACCCTGCGCAACGCCCAGGATCAGTATTCGTCGTACGACATCGTCAGTTTTGATGTGCTCTGGGTCGGTGAATATGGTGACCAAGCGATCCTATTACCACTCGATAGTCTGATCGCCGCCACCCCCGAACTCGCAACGGACGATTTTCTGCCAATTGCCTATGCCGGGTCGGCCTATGCGGGCCAACAGCTTGGTTTGCCGATCCAACCGCACCCCGAACTATTGTGGGTGCATACGGGACGGTTGGCCGAAGCGGGGCTGACGCCGCCGCGCACGACCACCGAACTGATTGCGGTAGCAGCGGCCCTGACTGATCCTATCAATGGGCAGTATGGGATCTGCTGGGATGGGCAACGGGGCGAGCCGCTCGGCCAGCAGATGGCCCACTTTTATGCGGCTTTTGGGCAACCCTTGCTGACCCCTGAGGGTCGTCCGAGTTTGAACACCCCGCAGGGTCTGGCTGCGGCACGTTTTACGCTGGATCTGCTGCCCTTTTCCCCGCCTGATGTCTTGAGTATGGCCTGGAATCTGCGGCCACGCCGCTTCATTCAGGGTGGCTGTGCGATGACCTATGAGTGGGCGGCACGTGCGTATCTGGCCGAAGAGCACCCGACAACCCATGGCCAGGTGCAGTATCTGCCAGCCCCCCATGCCCCAGATGCGGCAGCCGTCACCCCCCTTGGCACCTGGAGCCTGGGCATTCCTGCCAATATTGGCCCGCGCCGCGAACTGGCCTGGCGCTTTCTGGCTATGTTGTCGAGTGCCGCAACCCAGGCTGAATTAGCCGAACATGGCAATGGCGGCATGCCGCGGCTCAGTTTACTGCACGATGCGAACCTCGCGACCCATTACCCAGCCTTTACGACGGTGGCCCAATTAAGTAAAGCCGAGCAACTCGCCGACTGGATGCGACCCGCCATCCCAGCCTGGCCGGGCCTCGAGCAGATCCTGGGAACCGTCTTTCATGACATGTTGCGGGGTGACCTGACCCCTGAAGCAGCGGTTGAACTTGCCCAGCAACAGGCCGAACGCCTGCTGGAAGATCAACCGATCGCCCTGCCTGATTATACGCCGAGTGCAACCCCTTCACGACCGTAGCCCGCTTGCCCACGCAGCGAAGCCGTCGGGAACTGTGGAGTTATGAGCGATGTCGCGCACGAGTCTGCAACTCCGTTTGAATCTGGCCTTCATTCTAGTCATCCTAATCCCAACCCTGGTGATTGCGGGCTATAGTCTGGTGCGTACGCGGGCCGTGCTCCTTGATCAGATCAGGGTTGAACAGTTACGGGTGGCTGAGGCCAGGGTGGCCGCAATCGAAAGCCGGATTACCGAAGGGGCGGCCGATCTGCTCTTTATTGTGCAAGATCCGATCATGCGTCGTTTTGCCCGTGGCGAAGCGGATCTTGAGCCGGAACTGGCAAGAACCTTTATAAACTTCTTGCGGCAAGCAGGCCCCCGCTATAGTAGTGCCTGTCTGCTTGATGCCTCGGGGTTCGAACTAGTCTGTGTCCGGGCTGAGGATAGCGGGATCATTATGGTGCCGCCGTCAGAGCTACGCAATCGTCATGATCAGCCCTTCTTTCTGGGGGCCTTGCGCCAGGCTGGCATTCCTGACGGGCAACCAGTTGCAATTACCCTGCATGGGCCATCCGGAGCGCCGGTAACCTCAATTGACTATTCCCTGCTCTATCCCGATGAACGGGGCGGGAACGCCGGGATCGTGGTCCTCGAAGCGCCGCTAAGCACAATCCTGAGCGATCTGGCCCAACCAGATCCGAGTGGGGCAGCGGTAGTGATCGATCCAAACGGAAGCATCCTGTTTGCAGCCCCGGATTCCGCACGGATGCACGATGGCGGGCTTGCGGTCAGCCAACCGCATGACCTACAAACCATTTTGCGCCAACCCGCTGGCACCCTGATTGACACCAACGACCGACCCGGACGTTTCCAGACCTTTGCCCGGGTGCGCCCGCTCGGCCAGAGTGCCATTTACTGGACGGTGATCTACGAACGACCGCTCGCCGAGATCCTGGCCGCCGTCTGGGACACCCAACTGGTGATTATCCTGATCACGCTGACCGTGCTGCTGGCCGCCCTGCTGATCTCGCACATGCTCGCCGCCGGGATTGTGCGCCCGGTCAAGCAGTTGGCCGCTGCTGCCGAACGGGTTGGGGCCGGCGATCTGAATACGCCCATACCGCGCCTGGGACATGATGAGTTGGGTGCCCTAGCGACAACCCTGGACCAAACCGTGAGCCGCCTGCGCGAAAGTTTGACCACCGCCGAACGACGACGGCACGAGGCCGAAACACTGCGGGCCGCGACCGAGGCGCTTGGTTCAACTCTGGATCGCAGCAAAGTGCTCGAACTGATCCTCAGCGAGCTGCAGAAGGTTGTGCCCTACGATAGTGCCTCGGTTCAAGAGATCGAGGGCAACTATGCGGTCATCATCGGCTGTTATGGCATGCTCCAACTTGATCGCATTCGTGGATCGCATATCGATCTGACACCGGGAGTTTCGCCCAATGCCGAGGTAATGCGCCTGCGCACGCCAGTCATTCTTGATGATGGGCCAAAAGTGTACCCCCTCTTCCAGAGCGAGCCCTACAAAAGCGACCCGATCCGCTCTTGGATCGGGGTACCCATGATTTTTGGCGAACGCCTGATCGGCATGATTACGCTCGACAAATATGAACCGGGCTATTACACCACCGAGCATAGTCGGCTGGCGCTGGCCTTTGCGGCCCAGGCGGCTGCGGCCATGGAAAACACCCGGCTCTATGCGACGGCACGCCGTGAACTGGCCGACCGGCGCCGGGCCGAAGCCGCCCATGCCCGCCTCGCAGCGATTATCGAGGCGACATCGGATCTGGTTGGCATGGCCGATACTACTGGACGACTGATTTTTATGAACCAGGCTGGCCGTCAGACCCTGGCGATTCCCAGTGATGATAATCTGAGTTCCTTCCGGGTTGCCGACCTGTTTCCGGTGCGCCTGCATACCTGGTTACGCGGCGAGGTGTTCCCTACGGCGCGCCGGGAGGGGCTTTGGGCCGGTGAAACCACCATCGTGGCCCGGGACGGGAACGAGATCCCGGTTTCACAGGTGATCATTGTCCATCGCAATGCCCAGGGTGAACCCGAGTTTATCTCGACGATTGTGCGTGATATGCGTGAACGCCGTCGGGTCGAAGAGGAGTTGCGTCAGGCGCAGAAGATGGATGCGCTGGGCCGACTAGCCGGTGGGCTGGCCCATGATTTTAATAATCTGCTGACCGTGATCCTCGGTGAGGTTGACCTGATCCTTGATGAGCTTGAACCGACGGCAGAATTGCGCCCTGCCGTCGAGCAGATTCGCCACTCGGGGGTGCGTGCTGCGGCCCTCACCCGCCAGTTGCTGGCCTTCAGTCGCCGCCAGGTGCTGCAACTCGAACTACTTGACCTGAACGAGGTGCTGAGCAGCATGGAGCAGATGTTGCGACGGCTGGTGGGTGAACAGATCAGCCTGCAGCTTGAACTTGACCCGAACCTGGCCTTGGTACGGGCTGATCCCGGCCAGATCGAACAGGTCGTCTTGAACCTGGCCCTCAATGCACGTGATGCGATGCCGCAGGGTGGCTGTTTGCAGATTGGCACCCGCCCGGTGCATGTTGATGCGGCAGCGGCCCACCTGTATCCTCGTCTAGAGCCAGGATGCTACAGCAGTTTGCTGATCGCGGATACCGGCGTCGGCATGGACGCAACCACCCAGAGTCATCTGTTTGAACCGTTTTTTACCACCAAGCCTCGGGGCAAAGGGACGGGGTTGGGCCTGGCTACGGTGCATGGGATTGTGCGCCAGAGTGGCGGCCAGATTGAGTTTATCAGTGAACCAGAGCATGGCACGCAGTTCACGATCTATTTGCCTGCGGCGTTAGATGTACCGCCTGGCGAGGAACCCGAGGGTGAGTTACCAATCAGTCTGGCCCCGTTGCCGAGTCACGAAACGGTGTTGCTGGTCGAAGACGATGATGCGGTACGGGGACTGGCCCGCCAGATCCTGGCCCGTGAAGGCTTTCGGGTGATCGAGGCCAGCGATGGCCCCAGCGCCTGTACACTGGCCCAGGATCATACGGGCGTGATCGGGATGCTGCTCACCGATATTATGATGCCGGGTGGCATCAATGGGGTGCAGTTGGCCCAACTGATCCGGGCCGAGCGCCCTCAGATCCGGGTGCTGTATATGTCGGGCTACACCGATAATGCGCTGGTCGAACGCAGTTTGGCCGACGACGGAGCCCATTATCTGCAAAAACCCTTCACCCCGGATCGGCTCGTGCAGGCAGTGCGTGAAACACTCGGCTAACATGTAACGTAATCCCTAGCCATTGCGTATATGACCTATACCTGAACGGTATGGTTCCCCTAGCCCTTGGAGGTCGCAATGGTGCGTTTGCCTGCCCGCCTGATCATGGCCCTGCTCGTGCTGCTGGCGCTGCTGGCCCCGTTTTCGCAGCCCACTGCTGCCCAGCAAGCCAATGAAATTCTGGTGCTCTGTTATTTGCCGTCGGGATCGAATACGCCACAAGACTGCGATAATCTGGCCCAGGCTGGCAAACAACAGGATCCGCCCTGGAATGTGCGGATCGTGAGTGGCGTAGAGATTGGTCGCATTCTTGACCTAAGCCCTTTCCGCATGATGGTGATTGGTCGCTTTAGCGCCGACACGTTTCCTAGGAATGAGCTACCACGGGTGATTGATTATGCCAATGGCGGGGGCAATCTGTTGCTGCTCGACCCGGATGTGGGTGGCTTGCTCGATCCTAGTCTGGCAGCCCCAAGGGCGGGCAGCCGGGTGCAACGCCCCACCGAGCTGACCCGCGCCGGACGTTTTACGCCTGGCATCGGCGACCTGGCTCCCGCCAATTTGCCCGCCGAGACCTTCTCGATTGTGCCGCTGCGTACCCTTGGCGAGGCCTGGATTCCCCAGACCCGGGCGGGCTTCGGCGAGACCAGTAGCACTACGCTGGCGAGTGCCTTGCTAGGCAATGGGCGGATTGTCCTCGCACCCGGTGGCCTCGTGAATGCCATTCAGGCCGCCGAAATCGGTAAGTGGGCCTGCTGTATTGTGCTCACATTCGGCCCGAATATGAGCGTGGACGCAATCGAGGTAACCCAGGCCATCCAGGATCTGAACAACGGTGTCGATCTGGTAGCCGGCAAACGCACCTATGTCCGGGTGCATGTCTCGTCACCTGAAGCCCGCAGTGGCGTGACGGCAACCCTGAGCGCGCGCCGGGGTGGGGACTCACTTGGGCCAGCGATCACGCCGATCAACCCCGGCGGCACGATTACGGTCAAGCCCAATCCTAACCGCGCCCTGATCAATGATAGCTTCTTGTTCGAACTGCCCAGCAATTGGCACAATACGACTGGCAACCTCGAACTGACGGCGCGGCTCGATCCAGGCAATACCGTCGGCGATCCAACCCTCTCGAACAACATCCGTACGGTCACGGTCAACCTGCGCTCTGGGCCAAACATGCGGCTGCGCATCTACAATGTGCGCTACACCGTTGGTCAGACCACCTACCAGACCAGCAATTTCCACCTCAATGCACTCGAATCCTGGTTACGGCGGGCCTATCCGATCGCCACCTTGAGTTCGAGTCGCCGCACCTATACCTATCCGAACGCGGGCCTGCCCAATGTTGATACGCTGAATAGTCGGCTGTCGATCATCTGGTTCCTTGACCGCATCTTTGGCGGCATGCGTGGCGATACGCTCTTCTACGGGATTGTGGATGACGGTGGCGGCTTTATGCGGGGCAAGGCCCTGGGTATACCGGGTCGGGTTTCGTCGGGGCCAACCGGGACGCCAGGTGGCAGTTGGACTTGGGATACCGATGGCAGTTACGGCGATTGGTACGGCGGCCACGAGATTGCCCATAGTCTGGGGCGCTTCCACGCCGAGTTCTGTGGGGCGGGTGGGGGCGAAAGCTTCCCGTATGCGAATGGGCGGATCAGCCCAAGCTTGACTGGCAATACGGCCATTTACGGCTTCGATATTACCAATCGGGTCATCTATCCGCCCGATTGGCGCGATGTGATGACCTACTGCAACAACCAGTGGGTCAGCGACTTCACCTATGAGGGCATTCGCCAGCGCTTTGTGACGATTGGCTCGGCTAGTCTAGCTGAAGCCGAACTGCAACAAGGCAGCTTTGTCCTGATTGGGGGCCAGGTTCTGCTCGAAGCCCAGACCGGCCAACTCGACGAGATCTTTGTATTTGATAGCGGTGGCTTCGATTCGACCATCCCGAGTGATGAGTGGTCACTGGTGCTGCTGAATGGGACGAACGTCCTGGCGAGCTATCCCTTTACGCCGGCCCCGGTCGAAGACGACGACGACCCGGCGCGCCCAGCGATCTTTAGTGAACTGGTGCCCTGGGTTGATGGCACGACCCGCATCGAGTTGCGCCACGATGACACCGTGCTCGACGAACGTTTGGTGAGTACCAATCCGCCCACGGTGGAGATCAATGCACCTACTGGCGGAAGCCTCGATGGGGCGACCACGACGGTGCGCTGGACGGGCAGCGATATCGATGGCGATGACCTACGGTATACCGTGCTCTATAGCAGCAACAACGGCGAAAGCTGGCGTACCCTGGCCAGCAATCTGGATGCGAATGAACTGACCCTTGATACCGCCAACCTGCCCGGTGGTACCCAGAACAAGTTCCGGGTGCTGGTGAGCGACGGGGTCTTGACTGATCAGATCGATTCGCTTACCTTTAGCGTGCCCACCAAGACCCCCGAAGTGACCTTTATTGGCCCGGAGGATGGGGCGGTCTTCTTCCCGACCCAGCCGGTGGTACTCGAAGCGACGGCCTATGATCTGGAGGACGGCGAACTGGAAGGGGAGGCGATCACCTGGATGAGCGACCGCCCCGACGGCAATCTCGGCAGCGGAAACGTCTTGAACACCAGCAGCCTCTCGACGGGTGTCCACCAGATCACCGTAACCGCGACCGATAGCGACGGCCAGACCAGCAGTGCCACCCGCACGATCACGATTGCCGAAGGCACAACCCCCTTGCCGACCCGCCTGAGCCTATCGCGGGACGTGATCAGTATGCAGGAGCCGTTGGGCAGCCCGGCGCAGGTCTTCACGGTCAATACCGCCGTGATTGGCGATAGCACTGCCACCCTGAACTGGACCGCGACCGTGACCGAGCCATGGGTGCGGGTGCAGGCCATTGATGCCATCCCTGACGCAATCGCCGATAACAGCCCTGGTGCAACTGCCAGTGGTACCACCCTCCAGAACCTGCTGGTCACGCTTGATCCCAGTGGGCTAGGCTTGGGGAGTTACAATACGACCCTCCGCGTCACCTCTGGTGATCAAACCATTGATATTCCCGTCAACCTGAATATTGATGGGGAACGGGTCTTCTTGCCGTTGATTCGGCGGTAGGGTGGTTGGAGCGGTGGCGTGGGCGGCGCCCGCCCACCCGCCCCACCGCACCGCGCCAGCGGCTCCGGGGGGGCCCCCCCACGGGGGGCGCCCGCCCCCCGCGGCGGGGGGGCCCCCCCCCGCGGGCCTCGCGCCCCC
>JBLWKA010000005.1:0-83494 GCA_048381555.1 Oscillochloridaceae bacterium umkhey_bin13 | reverse complement strand
CGAGGTGTACATGGCACATTTTTCTGTCCGCTAGGCGCCGTGCGGCCCCGGGACCACTGAGTGGCCGTGAGGGCCAGGGAGAACATGGTTCTCTCTGAACCCCCTGCCGGGCTGGGCGCATACGCCCTGCCCGGCAGCACTAAACCAAGCCCGCCAAGGCCGCCTCGACCGGAGCAAGGGCCTCGATCCCAAGTTCGCCGGTACGCTGGAGTTCGGCGAGAGCCGCGTGCCGCGCTGTCAGGGCGGCCCGGGCCAGGTTCGGTGAAAGGAGGGTATGGTCACAATGGGCGAGCAGATCAACCGCATCGCGAGCGCGGCCCTGGGCCATGGCCGCATGGGCGCGGGCCACGGCTTCGACGGTGCGGGCATCGCGGCGTTCACCACTGGCAATGGCATGGTCAAGGGTTTCCCAGCCGCCCATGGGCGCATAGGCCGCAATGATCGCTACGTCACTGACGGCGGTGGCATAGGCTGCGCGCGCCGCCGACCATTGCCGCAGACTCAGGGCGGCCCGTGTGGCGGCTTCGATGTCGCGGGCGCGGGAGGCTAATTCGGCGGCCAGAACGGGATCACGTTCGAGGGCATTGGCTGCCGCAGTTACCAGCCGTTCGTCACGCCGATCACGCCAGGCCCGGCGCAGGATCGCCAGGGCCTGATTACACTCGCCTGCACGAGTTGCCGTGGCCGCCCGGGTGATCGCCTCCTCCACCGCAGCTCGTGTCGTCGCCGTGGCCCGCACATCACCGCGCAGCCGTAACAGGGCCAAACGACGCGCTAGCGCTTCGGGTGTACGATTCGGCCCTTCCCACACCAGACTGTCGCCCTCGGCGCGGGCGGCCAGCGACCAGATCAGGGCACCCTCACGCTGTTCGGCCCAGGCTAGGCGTACCAACCGCGGACGCACTCGCTCACCGTTTGGCTCGACCCCATCAAGCAGCAGCACTTCGTCGAGATAGCGCCGCCCGCCCAGCCGTTCGAGGTGCATAACTACCTGAAAGTTATCGCAGGCGTCTTCGAGGGCGTGTTCGCGGCGACCTTCGTAGATGTATGCTCCGGGCATAGCGGCACAATCGGCAAAGCGGGCGATCGCCCGACTGGCCGAACGGGCATGAATGGTGGTGACGACCGCGTGACCACTCACAGCAACCGAGAGAATCGCCCCGGCCTCGTCGGCACGAGTTTCGCCGGGGGCGACCAGCGACGGCGTCTGGCGCAATACCTCGCGGGCCGCCCGCCCGAAGGCCCGGGGTTCGATGGCGGTCTGCACCAGTTCGCGGGTCCAGGCCCGATGACGCACATTGATCTCGAGCGTATTGTCCTCGATTGTTACAACATGCGGCTCGCCGGGCCAACTATTGACCAGGGCTTCGAGCACCGCCGTTTTGCCGCAGCCAGTTTCACCCGCAATCAGGAACGAACAGCCAGCCCGCGCCAACAGATAGAGGATCTCGGCCAGTTCGGGGCTACAAGTGCCTCGGCGCACCAGGTCGTCCAGATCCCAGGCACTGCGTCGCCCGCGCCGAATGCAGATCAGGGCCGTGCCGTCAGGGGTACACGGCGGGATTGTGATATGCATCCGGGTACCGTGATCCAGCGGCAGGGTATCTTGGGGCCGCGAGCGGTCGAGCGGAACATTCAGGCGGGCGGCCAACAGCTGGGCTCGGTCAAGCGCCTGGCGCGGATCAGCAAAACGTTCGGGGGCGAGCGTAAAATCCGCGCCTTCCTCTTGCACCATAATCAAGTCACCAATGATCTTGACCTCTTGAATGCGCTCATCATCAAGATAGGGTTGGGCCGGTCCCCAACCAAGGGCTTCGTGGAACAGATGGAGCAGGGTGGCTTCATCGGTGGGCAGGGTGCGTAGGGAACCTAGGCCGCGTTCAAGCTGTTCACCTATCGCGGCCCGCAAGACCCGCAAGACTTCGGGGTCACGCACTGTGGCGGGAGCAACGGGATCGAGTAAGCGGGCATCGAGTTGATCACAGAGCGTATCACGCACCGCCTGGAGCACGGAAGGATCGGAGGGGCGCGGTTCCGACCCCTGGAGGGCATGGGGCGTCAGGGCGGCCAGGCCACCGTCTTCGATCACACTAAGGGTTGGATGAGGCATAGGGTTGGGATCCTTGTGAGTGGTCTGTAAACTACGTCAAACGTCGCGCCCATGGGCCAGGGAGGACATGGTTCTCCCTGATTCCCCTGCTGGCAACGAGCGCTTGCGCTCGTTGCCAGCATCGCCCCCTACGCACTGAGCACAGTAGGGGCCGCCCGATCACCCCGCAGGCGAGCCTGCAACTGGAGCCATGGGCTACTCCGGGGTAAGGGCAACCGTGGTTGGAGGCCCAGCGTGGCACAAAGCTTGGCGCACACCTGATGGATCGCAGCCGTGAATGGGCTGTGCGGGCCAAGATCCAGCATCGAAATATAGCCATCGTGTTCATCGGCGAGGCTAGCCAGACGGGGCGAGCGCGGCAGCGTGCCCAGGGTCCCAACCTGGGGATAGCGCCGCCCAAACAGGGCCGCAACCTCGGCAACCGTTGCCGTCACGCCCCGTTCCGGTTCCATAAACAGGAGTTGGCAACGTTCGAGGGCTTCGGGGGCGTGATCACGCAAGTGATCGAGCAGGTGCCCAACCCCCATGCGTTCGCGTGCGCCGGGCGGGGTGGGCAGCACCACACTGCCACCCGCCAGCAGGGTATGGGTCGCATACGGCCGCCGCAGGTAGTCGGGCGGCGTATCAATAATCACCAGGTCGTAACTTTCGAGCGCCGCAACCCCCTGGTAGAAGCCCTGCCAATCAGGCAGGCGCACATCGTTTTCGATGCGGGCCACGGCGTGCGAGCCGATCAAAAAATCAATCGCGCCCCAGCCCGCCCCGCTGGCCCGGGTATGATCGGGCTGGTAGACAAAGGGTTGGATGCCACTGGCATTCCAGCTTGCCGGGCCGCGTTGGATCAGATGCAGGTAGGAAGGCGCACTCGAGGGGATGCGAAAAGCCGGAACCAGGCCCGGGTTAGCAATATCGCTATCCCAGACCAGCACATTCAGGCCCCGGCGACGCAACCCCTCAGCTAGGACGCAGGTCGCAAAGGTCTTACCGATCCCACCTTTGGCCGCGCCAACGGCAATAATCGCGCAGCGGCGGGCGACAGTACCCCGCCGCAACCCAAGTTGTTCGCCGATCCAGGCAGCAACAACAGCAGCATCACGTTCGGCAATTGCCGGAATGCCCGCTCCCTGCGCATCGTTCAGCGCCCCGTGGGCTGAGCCATGCAGATTGAGCAGCACCCGCGACCCGACGCGGCGCGCCAAGGTTGCCGTGCGCCACAGTTCGGGCAACGCGGCGGCCCGGGTATCATCCAGATAAATCACTTCGGGAGGACGGGTACCTTCGAGCAAACGATTGACCTGATCGAGTTGTGACGGGGCCAGTACGGCCAGATCACGAAACTGTTCAACCTGAGCAGCCAAACCTTCAAGGGCCGTGAAGAGCACTAATTCCATCAGAAGCCTCCTGATGCGAGAGAATAGCCGATAGTACTACAGCTGGAACTCACAAGATGATCCATTTCCGTCGGCGTAAACGCCTCGGCTATTGCGTGCGAAGGCCACCTTCGTGGCCTGTCCAGCCCGCGAAGGCGGGCTTTGCACCCCGTAGCCGAGGGCTTTTAGCCCGACGGAGCGCGAACCTCCAACTGGAGTAATAGCCAATCCAATAGCCGAACTTGTTTTCTTGGCAGTTTTGCATGCGCTTAGCTGGTGATCCTAAAACCGTCCGAGGCCCCAGGTGGCATTGACATTGCCGACATGGCTCAGGCGATCAGCGAGTGGGTCGTAGCTAAACAAGGGATTGGTAGGAAAATAATCGCCGCTCTGGCCCTGGGCACCCTGGCGCAGAACCTCTTCGATGGACAAGACCGTGCGGCGGCCACGGGGACTCTGGCCGATCATGATCACAATCAGGCTCACGGCTTCGGAGGTGATCAAGCCACGCACGACCTGAGCCGCCGCCTGCCCGCCACCAGTGGCACTGGCCAGTCCAATCATCGCCATGCGTTCGAGGTTATGCAGCGCCCCCTGGATACTGCCCGCGTGGATCGTGCCCACGCCGGGATGGCCAGTGGCGGCGGCTTGCAGCATCGCAATCGCCTCACCGCCACGCACCTCGCCCACAATGATGTAGGCCGGTTTCTGGCGCAGAGCAAAACTGACCGCCCGCGTAAAGCCATCGGCCTCGGCTGGTGCTTCCAGATGGAGGCTATTGGGCGAACGGGGCAACTCGCCGCCGTCTTCGATCATGACTAGGCGCATACGCCGTCCGATCGCCTGAGTCAGCGCGGCAGTCAGGGTCGTTTTGCCGCTGCCTGTTGGCCCTGCGACCAGCACCGAAGCCCCAGAACTGAGGGCGGCGAGCAGCAGGTCGGCGGCTTCGCGGGTGATCGTGCTGGCCTGCACCAGATCATCGAGCGTGCGCCAGCGTTCGGGCAGCAAGCGCACCGCCAGACCTGGGCCTAAACGGGCAACCGGAGGACCGACGGTTGCAAAACGCAAACGATCAGCCACGCCCTGGGCCATCGCAGGCAGAACTTCGTCGCCGGGTTGGATGACACCGCCCCGGAGCAAGAGTTGGCGCTGTGTCCAGGTCAACCATGCCGGGTGAGCCGTGACCCCGGTGCAGACCATGGCCCCACGTTGCACGACGTAGAATGGCTCGTCGGACGGGCCGTTGTATAAAATATCCGAGACCTCGTGTTCGGGATCGCGCCAGATCTCGAGCGGGCCATACCAGTCCACCCGCGCCCAGGCCGCAGTACTCCGCTCATTATCCAGACCAAGTTGGCGAAATGCCTGTTCGGGCGGTAGATCCCAACAATCACGGAGCCGCCCACTCCGCACAAGCATGCGCAACTCTTCCGTGGTTGCCTGATCGGTCGCGACAAACCCATGAGCGGCTGATGGGTTGAGGGTAGCGTGTGGGTGCATTGCCGCAGATCCTTTATGCGTATCGTTCCTGGTTTACGGCTGCATCAAAATGTCTTGATGCAATACCGCCAAAGTTACGCTGTAGCTTCTGTTATTCCGGGTATTCCATAGCCCGCAGGTCAGTGGTGTGGATCTCAACCAGGGTGATGTCGCAGCGTCATTGTGACCCCGAACGAAGTGAGGGGTCTTCCCTGCGCCCACATTGCCATCCCAGTGCGTCCCTCATGGTCACCCTGAGGATCCTATGGCCTGTCGGCCAGTGGTGTGGAGAGAAACCTTGCGGGTGCGCTGCCTGCCATGTCACCCCGAACGAAGTGAGGGGTCTTCAGCGCGGATCAGTGCAGATTCCTCACTGCGCCTGCGGCTCCGTTCGGAATGACATGGGGGCGCTGCGCAAGACCCTTTGCCGTACTGAGGTTACTAGCGTTCCTTTGGGTTATTACCTTTGAGCATTGTCGTTTCGATCCAGCCTTACGGGCGGCTTCCTGGCACCGGGGCGGCATTGGCACCCGGGATCTGCGGAGCAACCAGTGGATCTTCGCGGGGGAGCGGGGTGGGGGCCGGGGCCAGCAGATCGCTCACGTTGACCTGACCGGCATCAAGGCGCTCCACGGCAGGCAGCGGGTCAGAGGCCACGCCGTAGCGTTCGCCCCACATCGGCACACCAGCGGCTTGTAGCGCCCAAAGGGACTGGGCCTGGTAGGGGGTCAGTTCGAGGTAGGCGGTATTCCCGTCCACCCAGAGGATGCGGGCGTAGCTCACCAAGCGGCAGGCAAAGGGACGGGTCTGGGCCACGGTTGCCGGGTCGGTAATCTGACCGGGTTGGGCCGTCGTCACGGCAGCGGTGCGGCTCGGGTCGCACAGTTCGGGGTCGTTCGCGGTAAACCCGATGTTCACGCGGTCGCGGGCGGTGACTGGCCCCAGGGTTGCCACACTGAAGGGCATGGGCACCATATTCACGGCCAGTTCTTCGCCGTTGGGATAGACCGGCTGAAGCGGGGGTTCGTTCATCAGCATGCCCGGTTGGGCCAGGTCGTTCACGCCCAGGTTGCGGGCCGCATACTTGCCCACGACGGCGTTCTGATTGGTAATCCCGGCTAACTGCACCGGGCGGTGCAAGGCCACCTCAACCACGCCCACATCCTCGGCAGTAATGCGTTGCCCATAGGCCACGGGGCGGGTCAGGATGACCACCTGCTCGGTGCGCTGGCTTTCGAGGTAGCCCAGGATCGCCAGGGCAATCGCCCCCAACAACCCAACCACCAACAGAATCATCGGCACGGGATTGGTCTTCTTGCGGCTCAGGGCTTGCCCAAGCGTCGGGCTCGTCGTCGGGTTCGGGGTCGCTGCGGCCATGGCGGGGGTTCCTTTCGGGATGAGTGATGAGTGATCAGTTGCCGTCCACGAATGTGGGTCACGAATAAACGAATGTTGCAGTCCAATGCTATATGCGCGAATGTTGATTGAGCCTATCGAAGCCCGTGTTGGTTCCCGAAGCGTGATTGCCAGCCTGATCGGTGACGGATTCAGACGGATTCAATGGGTTGTGGATTTTGCCTTCAGCCTTCAGCCTTCAGCCTTCAGCCTTCAGCCTTCAGCCTTCAGCCTTCAGCCTTCATCTCACCGGGTCCAGGCGATCAGCAGCGATGATCAGGGGCGTGAACTGGCCCCAGCCGACGATGCCGCGCATGGTGGGGCGCACCTCGGCACAGAGCAACGGTTCGGGTTGGTTGGGCACGGCCTGGCCGTTGCTGTAGCGGCAACTGCCGCCAGCGGGGCGGGCCGTCCAGTGCACGCGGGCGGCGACCGTCTCAAGCGGCTCGGTCAGGCCGCGCACATTGCGCAGGTTGATTCGCAGATAGCGGTCGGCTTCCTCAATCACCGGGAGGCAACTCACCTGGCGCTCACGCGCTTTTGCCAGGGTGAGCGGGCCGCAATCGCCTTCGCCGCCACGGAGCAGGGCTTCGTTGCGGGCAAACGCGGCGTAATCCAGCTGCTGCACGGCGGAACGGGTGGCCTGCTGAAGCGCGTCCTCGACCATACTCACTTCGAGCCAGCGTTCCGAGACTTCGACGACCAGCAGCATGAAGGCGACCAGGAACGGGATCATGATCACCGCCAGCGGAATGGTCTGCCCGCGCTCCTTGTGCCAGCGCAGGGGTGACGGTCGTATCATTTCAATGCGCATCGAACCCTCCATTTCACGATCGTGTTGTCGTCCACGTATATGGGTATGCTTCGGCCCTACGGTGCTGTATATGCATGGCTGTACGTCCCTTGGGAAGGCCGAAGCAAGCGCGATGGGGTGATCGGTGGGCCAAGGCGTTGCTGGGGGCGCTTGCTTCGGCCCTACGGTGCTGTATATGCATGGCTGTACGTCCCTCATCCTTCATCCCTCATCTTTTACGGTCACTGCTGATCACGTTCGGCGGCGCGGGTGGCCTGGGCGCGAACGGTGAAACTGCCGCCGCCC
Source organism: Oscillochloridaceae bacterium umkhey_bin13 (assembly GCA_048381555.1). Taxonomy (GTDB): domain Bacteria; phylum Chloroflexota; class Chloroflexia; order Chloroflexales; family Chloroflexaceae; genus Viridilinea. The sequence goes on along the minus strand of JBLWKA010000005.1, from coordinate 76,041 downwards.
ACGGGCACGGGCACCCAGAAGCTATCGGTGTAGTCCACGGTCACGGTGACGGGGTAGTAACGGCGGCACACGCTGGCGGGCGTGCCCCCATCGGGGTTGGCGCAGACAATCGCAATCGCCGCCTTGGTGCCGTCTGAACTTGTGCCGACCCCGCTATCAAGCACCTGATGGGCGGCAAGGCGGGCGGCATCGCTCGATCCACCGGCGAGGGCGGCTTGGTGGGCCGCAGCGCGGGCAGCCTGGGTCACGGTGTAGTTGGCAAGCAGGATCTGACCGACGGCGACGAGGAAGAAGATCAGGCTGAGGAACAGGCCCAGCACGATCACAAACTCGACGATGGCTTGCCCGCGCTGGCGGTTGCGCCGTTGCAGTGCCGCCAGCACGCGCAAGTTGCGTTGGGCCTGGGAACTGAGCGCCGGGACGGGCACCGGGTCGGGTTCGGGCAGAAAGAACGGGTCAAGCGGAGCGAGGCGCTGGTTGCGCTGGCTGCGCTGCGGACGCGTCACGCGCCAGCCCCATTTTTTGGGGTGATGGGTTGGGCTGCGATCATCATTGGTTGCCATCGGAGTGTCCTTCTGTGATGGTCGAGTGGGGTTCGTATGCGTAACACACACGAACCCGTTTTGCGTTGCTGCGTGTTATGGGTTTTGATGCATCAGGCGAGCCTGTTCCCCCCTCCCCCAGCCCCTCCCCCTCAAGGGGGGAGGGGAGCCGAACCGCAGCAGCATGCGTTTTTTGGCGTTACTCCCCCCTCCCTCCTTGAGGGGGAGGGGGGCCGGGGGGGTGGGGGGTAAACAGGGCTACCAGCAGCAACGAACCCGTTCTGCGTTCTACATTCTGCGTTCCTACGTTCTCCGCTCTCCGCTCTCCGCTCTCCGCTCTACGTTCTACGCTCTACGTTTCTTACGGGCTGGGCACGCCACCGGGACGCCCACCAGGGCCAACCACACTGCGCGGGACAAGCAGGTTGACCACGAACGTGCCAGGGTAGACCAGACGCTGCTCGGTGCCGGGAATGGGGATGGGCGGGCACACCAGCGGGTTCCACTCCCCTTGCGGCGCACAGGGGTAGCGGTTGAGCAGTCGCACTTCGGCTTCGACGGCGACTTCGAGCGTGACCGGCGCGAGCGGGTCAAGCGTGTAGCGGTAGACGTGGGCGGGCAGTTGGGGCAGGGGTGTGCCCGCAATGCCGCGTGGCGTCCAGTAGATGTGGCCTTGGGTTGCCATGGTCGCTTCGGTCAGCGGGGCGGTCAGCAGAGCCACCGCTGGGTCAACCCACTGGCCGGGGGTCACACCAGGATAGGCGTAGGTGCAGCCTTCGAGCAGCGTACCGGGCAGGATGGCAGACCCGCTGCGGCAGCCGGTGAAGTTACCCGCGTCGGCAGCCTGGGCCGTGCGCCGGGTGCCGTTCACCGTGGTCGCCATAAAGCTCCAGCCGGTGATACGAGCCTCAACCGCGTAGGGCAGCAGATCGCCGCTCGGCGTGCTGGGGTCACTGACCCGCAACTCGGTCAGGCGCGGCGTGAAGTCCAGCACTTCGCCAGCGGGCCAGGTGATCTCCGTGCCCTCCGAGAGATAGACCCCATCGGTGGCACTCGCCCCGCCCGAGTTGGGATCGAGGGTCGAGTGGATGGCGAGACGGAGCGTACCCGCGCCGCTCAGATCAACCGGCAGCGGCACAAGCGGGGTCTCGTCGCGGGCGGTATTGTCCTCGGGTTCGTCGCCCCGGCCCGACGTACCGATCTGGGCGTCCATGCCGACCATCGTGCCGGGGGCCGCAGCGGTCTGCACGGTCACGAAGAAGGCACTACTGGTGCGGGCAGCAAGCGTGTTCAGGTTGACCACGATAGCCGGACGCCCGCCCACGGTGGCGTTGGTGTAGGCCACCGGGTTGCCGCTGGCGTTGGTGACGGGATTGCTCCCAATCAGACTGGCATCGGCGGGCAGGGTCACGGTGACAGCAGTAGTCGCCGCAGGCCAGGTGAACTCGCTCGGACGCTGCTTGGCGACCGGCAAGCGGGTGCCCGCATCGTTGCTACCCAGCGTATCGTTGCCGTAGCTGATGCGGAAGCGCACGTAGCTGAGTGCCCCGGCAGGATTGTCAGCCGGGCCACCGGGCAGGGTCTTGTTGACCGCACGCACGCCCACCCAGACGTTCGGACGCATGATCCGGGTCGTGGCACTGGCACTATTGTTCGCCGGGGTCAGGTCGCCCAATGATGTAGTGGTCGCGGTGACAACGTTGGTCACGAGGTTGGCAGCGGCTTCCTGGGGGACGACTACCAGACTCGCCGTAGTTGTCCCCCCAGCAGCATAGGCTCCCAGCGTACATGTCACGGTGCGGCTGCCACTACTGTAGCTACAGCCAGCGGGTTGGCTCGCCCAGCGCACGAAGGTCAGCCCAGTGGGCAGCGGGTCACTGACCACGGTGTTTTGGGCTGCCCCGCTGCCCTGATTGCGCAGGGTCAGGGTGTAGGTAAACTCGCTGCCCACAGCGGCTTCCGCTGGGCCGGTCTTGGTCATGCTCAGGTCGGGCCGGGTGAGCGTGGTCGTGAAGCTACTGGTATTGTTGGTGGTCGTAATGTCGTGGGTCGCGGTGATCGTCGCGGTGTTGTCCACACTTGCCGGGGCGGTTGCCGAGGCCGTAACCACGAAACTGGCGGTCAGTTCGGGTGAGGCAGCGGCAAGGCTGCCCGCGTTGCAACTCACCGTGCGGCTGGCACTCACATAGCTACACCCAGCGGGTTGCGCCGACCAGCGCACGAAGTTCAGGCCGACCGGCAACGGGTCACTGACGACGGTGTTTGCCGCCACGCCCGTGCCCAGGTTGCGGAAGCGCAGCGTATAGGTGAACTCCTCACCGACCGGGGCGGTCGCCGGGCCGGTCTTGCTGATGCTCACATCGGGCCGGGTGATCCCGGTTGTCCAGGTGGAACTGTTATTCCCCGGTGTAATGTCGTAGGTCGCGGTGATCGTCGCGGTGTTCGCCACGCTGGTCACACTCGCCGGGGAGGTTGGCGAGGCTGTGACCACGAAACTCGCGTCGGTATTCAGCAACGAGAAGGGCATACTCGCGTGGCTACAGGTGATCGTGCCGCTACTATGACTGCACCCGGCGGGCTGGCTCGTCCAGCGCACGAAACTCAGGTGCGTGGGCAATACGTCGCTGACCACGACATTGGTTGCGGCAGTCGGGCCAGTGTTGCGGTAGCTCAGCGTATAGCTGAACTCATCACCCACCAGGGCGGTTGCGGGGCCGGTCTTGGTGATCTGCACATCGGGCCGGGTAAGATTGGTTGTCCAGGTGGAGCTGTTGTTGCCAGGGGTGTTGTCGTTGGTGGCGGTCAGGGTTACGCTATTGGCAACGCTGGTCACACTCGCCGGGGTGGTCGCATTAGAAACCACCACAAAGCTCGCGGTGGTGTTCGCGGCCGAAACCGGCAGGCTGGCGACACTACAGGTCACGGTACGGTTCACACTGCTGTAGCTACACCCACTCGGTTGGCTTGTCCAGCGCACAAAGCTCAGGTGGGTCGGCAGCACGTCACTCACCACCACGTTGATCGCCGGCGACGGCCCTGCGTTGCGGTAGTTCAGGCTGTAGGTGAACTCGCTGCCCACCGGGGCCGAGGCCGGGCCACTCTTGGTCACACCGACATCCGTCCCTGGCGGAATAAGGCCCATATCACGGCTGGTGTCGGTCTGGTTGTCTGCCAGGCGGAAGACCGGCGTGATATGCGGGGCCGTGGACGACGGGTCGCTGTCCACGCTGCGGTTGCTGCCCTGGGCCTGGGGCGAAACCGTGTAGCCACTTGGCACCGTGAAGGTCAGAGTGTAGTCGCCAGGCGGAACGTCGCGGAAGAGGTACGAGCCGTCAGCCTGGACATTCGTGGTTGTTGGCGGGTAGAGCATGGCGCTGCCAGGGGCCGGGCGCAGGGTCACACGCAACGGGTTGTTCGACGCATCGCGCAGGGCCGGGCCGTTGGCCCCTGCCTCGCCCGCATCCTGAAGCCCGTTGCCGTTCGCGTCGATCCAGACCTGATTGCCAATCTGCCCAGCGGGGGCGGTCTTGCTCAGGCCGAAGTCGAAGGAGCGGTGATCACTCCCGTTCCAGGGCAGGGCGTGGGCAATGCCCGTGATGCCGCCCGAACTCCCCGTGCCGTTCGCTGCGAACTCGATCAACCCCTGCGGCTTGGTCGCATCGCTATCACCGTAGTCCATGGGCGGGCGCAGCAACCCCGCCACCGCGTTCGGGTCGGCGAATTGCCGGAACCCTTGGGCATACAATGTATCAAGACTCGTTTGCTCAATCCGCAAGGCAAACGGGCGATGGGGCGGGACGGCAAACAGGTAGCGCCCCTGCGCATCGGTCGTTGCGGTTGCCAGCACCGTGGGACTGTCGAAATTCCCGCTGATCGCCTCAACCCGTACCCCGGCGATCCCGGGATCGCCAGCATCGAGCCGCCCGTTATCGTTGGTATCGTCCCAAATCCGCCCACCGACGAGCGCGTAACTGCACAGCACTTCGACATCGCCCAGGTTCGCCGCCTTCACCGCCATATGCTCGGCCATGGCGATCAGGTTATTGGCATACCCCGGTGTCCCGCCCGCCGCCGCATTGCCCGTCCAGCGGTACAACCCACTGGTGGTATTGCCCGCGAGGCCCATCCCCAGCAGCGTATCGCCTGCGCTATCCAGGCTCGTCCCACTTCCGGGGACGCGGCTCAGGCTGCCCAGCATATTTTCCAGGTGCTTGGTACTGCCTGGTTCGTCGTTGGGCAGCCCGTTATCCTGGTAGAAATCGTGCCCAGCGAAGGCCCAGGTTGTCCCATTCCAGCGCAGCGCCACCAGATCGCCCTGCGAGACTGCCGTGAACTCATTCGCTGGAATGGCAAGCGTCGTCGAGTTAAAGGCCAGGTCGCCGGTACGGTCACGCAAACCCAACACCATCACATCGGCAGGCATGGGGTTCGTCGCTGACGGAGCGGTCTGACGCATAAATTCAATAGTGGTCAACAACGGCTGGGGGTGGCGCATCTCGCGCCCAACCCGAGGGATCTGGCTCAGGTCGTTGCGCCAGGGGTTCCAGCCATTGATGTTGAGACCAGGATTGGCCTGACCAAGTTCTTGCGCAAAGAGCGACCCGCCGAGCCGATTGCGGTGGGCCGCATCCCCCAGATTGACCGTTGCGACCTGCTGGCTCCACCATTGTCCATTGACCACGTTGTAGAGCAACACATGGGCCTGGGGCGGGGTGACATAGCTGCCATCGGGGCGATAGAGTGGGGCATGACTCGGATTCCACTCTGCACCCCAAGGGGTGCGGATCGCACGGTAGGCCGTATCCGTAACCCCAAGGACAAGTTGGGGCGAGCCGTTGGTCGGGTTCGGACTCGGTGCCCAGGCCAAGGCAAAGGGCACCAGATCTGCTTGGATTGCCGCAGCGTTCGGGATCACTCCGTAGTTGATTGGAATGTTGCCCGCGTGGCTCAGGCCAGCGGCGGTAATCGTAAAGCGCTCGATCCGGTTCGCCGCGATATTCACGACAAACAATTCCCGCCCATCAGGGCTGACCACCATCCCGCCGAGGGCGCTGCGGCCTACCGACGCGATCGTGTTCACATCCAACCGTCCGTCATCCGAACCGCCCCGGTTGACTGCCGGTACCCCCGGCACGCTGATGGCGGTGTGATCCCAGCCCCCGCCCGCGTTGCGGGTAAAGATGTACAGGCCCGCAACCCCATTGGGGCCGAAGCCAACCATACGCCGGGTATAGGCCGCCGCAAAGAAGCGTTCGGGCAGGGTGCCATCGCCGCCGAAGTGGGCCAGGCTGTAGGTCGCTCCAACTTGCCGCATCGTACCCAGGCTCGTGGGTGCGCCGCCAACCGTGAAGGTCTGGACGGCGGCGAGAGGATTGCCTGCATCTGGCTCCAGGATATTCTCGGCGTGGCGGGTGATGGCGACCTGGGGGGCCGCATTGAGACAGGGCACGGCACTCGCAAAACTCGGCCCCGTGGTGACCTGGGGGGCCACGGGGAGCGGGGCCGGGGCCGGGGATGGGGCTGCCGCAGCGGTGCGGGGCGTTCCCCACGGACCACCCACGGGCAGCAGACTCAGCACCAACAGCAGGGTGAGCAGCGGTGCGACCGGACGACGATGCGGGCGAGAACGAGGGTGCATACCGGCTCCTTGGATACGAACGCCCACCATCCGTCAGGCAAGGACGGGGAACAGTTGCGGAATCTGACGTGGATTACCGCTTGTAATTACACGTTAAGGGATATATACTGATCTTCCTGCCGTGTGGTACGGCGGAAACACCAGGAATTTGCTACGATACGACGACGCACCGTGCGCCAATCGAGGAGAACACTGATGCACACAACGCACACGAACCGAACGTGGATGCTGGTCGGAATGAGCCTGGCCCTGCTGGTCGGGCTGCTGTTGCCATTGGGCGTGGTCAAGGCCGTGCCGGTCGCGGCGGAACCGGCAACGGTTCACCGGGTTCATCTGCCCCTGGTTGTTGGCGGCAACGGGCAGCCCGCAACCCCCATCCCGCCTGATCCGCCGATCACCTTGAGCGAGGGCGAAGCCCACCTCATTACCGCCGTGAATGCCGCACGGGTCGCGGCGGGTTGCCCTGCGGCTATCCACAAACCGGCCCTCAGCCTGATGATGCGGTGGCGGGCTAATCGAACCTCCGAGACAGGTGTATTGATCCCGACAACAACCATCAGCTTGTACCAAGGGAACTACGTGTGGGGCATGGTCTGGCAGACCCATCACCGGGGCGGCAGCGCAGCGGAGGCGTTGGCGGCGTGGCTGGGCAACCCGGACGATGCCGCGCTGCTGCTGGACTGCTTCGAGCATACGGCCCCGGCCCCGATGTACGACCCGACGACCGCCTACGCCATTGGGGTGGGCGAAGCGGGCGGGGTATGGGTGATTGGGGTCGGTTCCATGACCCATCGGCCCTTGGTTGACATGACGGATCGTGAGCATGAATTGCGGGCGATGACCTTGATCAACACGGCCCGTGTGCGGGCAGGTTGCCCGGTCGCCCGCGTCGGGGCAACCCTGACGACGGCTGCCCGTGATTGGGCGGAAACATCGCGCAAGCAAGGAATCTTCGAGCATGCGCCCTACGGCTGGTATCAAGGCTACGGGTATTACTACGGAGCCTTGGAGAACCTTGCGGGTGCGGCGCATGGTGATGGAGCCGTCGAATCGTGGTGGGCATCCCCCCCTCATCGGCGCAATATGCTCTCCTGCGAAGATCCGAATGAACCGATCCCCACACACGCAATCTACGATCTTGGCGTGGGCACCTATAACGGTCGGTGGGTTATGGGACTGGCAACGATCTTCCCTGGCATCATCCCCCCGCCCTAGCGCCGACTCCAGATGGATCGCACCGCTCACCAAGGCGGCAGGGAACAACCCTAACGATTTGGTACGTGTCAGGGCAGCGGTGACCATGCTATACTGCGCCAAAACTCCATCACCGAAGGAGCGTCGCATGGCTATTCGTGCTTGGTACCGTGGGGGTGTCTTGCGGCTCCAAGAACCGCTCGATATGCCCGAGGGGAGCGAAGTCGAGATTGTGGTTGTGCGGCGTGAGGACGACGTTCCGGCTGCGCCGCCACCCGTGCCGAGTGCGCGTGACCAGCTTGAAGCCCTCCTGGTGGCTGCCGGGGTGACCCTTCCCCGGCGTCCACGTGACGCAGGACGTGTGCCGCTCAGTGAAGCGGAACGACTGGCGCTGGCAAAGTCGCTCCCGCCTAACTTGAACCTGACCCAGGCCATCAGTGAAGATCGCGAGGATCGGGTGTGAGTGAACCGTTTTATGCTGACACCAGTGCCTTGATCAAACGCCATCTGGACGAACGCGGATCGAGTTGGGTGCGTACGCGCAGTGTGCAAGCTGCGGGGAATACCATTTTTACGAGCGAACTGATCACGGTCGAAGGCATCAGCGCACTGACACGCCGGGTACGTGAAGGCATTCTCGATCAGCGTCGCTATCTGCTCTTGCGGGATGATCTGCTGGCGCTCTGTGAAACTGAGTACCAGATCATCCCCCTGACCGAAACGATCAAGCAACAGGCGCAGCGTGTGTTGGAACGCCACCCATTGCGGGCCTTGGATGCCCTGCATTTGGCGTCGGCGCTGTATCTTGCCGAACAATTGGCAGCCGCCTCCCAACCCCGCCTGATCATGCTCGCGTCTGATGGGCGTTTGCTGGCAGCGGCTCACGCAGAGGGACTGGCCGTGATCAACCCCGAACAGGAAGTCGATCCACCCGAGCCGACTGACGGCACTCCTGCGGCGGATGCGCCGGATGAGGCATCCCCCTAGCAGACCGCGCCACCGCCGCACCAGCGGCAGGCCCAGGCCCAGCAGCGCCGCCCCGGTGACGGAGGTTGGTGCCGGGGTTGGTGCCGGGGCAAGGCTGGTCTGCACGATCCATAGCACCGTGCCCCCAACGGCAAGCACGCCGATCAGGGTCAGCAGGAAATAAGTAAAGCGCGGGTTGCGGTCAAGTTCGGTAATCGGCTTCATGCGGCTTCCTGTGTGGCCCCGTGGGGGGCGACCTGGGTACATGCGCGGCGCTTGGCCCGTTCGACGAGGGCGTGCTGCAAGGCGGTGCGCTGCTCGGGCGACAGTTCTTCAGTCTGGTCAATCGCCGCCACGCAGCGGGCCATCACGCAGGGCGTGGTACAGGCATCGCTCCCTGCACCACGCCGGTTCAATCCAAAGGGGCAACCGTTCGAGCGTAACGGGCCGGTCATACGCGAGACTCCTTGATGCTGGGCTGCGGCGTTCTCATCACTCATCACGCTGATCACTTCCCTACCAGCGGCAGATACAGGATCGGGTGGGTCACGGTATCGAGCGTGAACTGGCCTTCAACGCGGCCCATGCCGCTCGTTGGGTTGCCCGCGTGATCAACGAAGATCAGGGCGTAGTGATAGATGCCGGGTTGGAACGGGAACGGCATGTGCCGTGCAAGGCTGATCGTGACCTCGGCGCTGACCGTGGGTGGGCCATCGGCCTCACGCGGGTCGCCCCAGGCCGTGGCATCAGGGTTCAGGCGGTAGAACTGCCAGGGAACGTTCGCGGCAGGGTCGTAGGGGGTTGTCGTGGCGTAGACGAGTGCGCCATAGGGCAGCATCGCGGGGTAGGCCTCGTCCTGGTAGCGCGCATTGCTGATCGTCAGCGTGTGGGCCAGGGTGTTGCTGGGATCGTCGGCACGCACGGCCAGTTCTGCGGCCTCGTAGTCTGCCGTGGGCGGGGTCTTATCGTAGATTTGGCTGAAGGTGTAGTCCTGCGTATTACCCAGCCGGTCGGTCACGGTCAGGGTGGCGGTCATGACCCCTTCGGGGGCGTCGAGCAGATACCGCGTGGCGACATGGGGAAAGCGATAAATCGCTTCAGGCCCATCGCCCACATCAACGGTGAAGCCCTCGGCTCCACTGCACTCGCCGCCTTGGGCAATGAAGAACGAAAACCATGGATCGATATTCCAGCCGGGGGCGGGGGGAATGATCGCGTAGACCACCGGGAAGACCCTGGTCTGCACGGCGGTATCCACCAGCAGCGTGGTCTGGGCCGGGGTTTCCTGCACGGTTTCGCCCCGGCGCACCTGGGTATACAGGGTGAGCGGGCGGCAACTGCCATCGTGGTCTGGCGGGGCAGCGGGCAGGCTCAGGGCCAGCGGCGCGGCTTCCAGCGGAAGGGGTTGCCAGGGGTCGGTCTCCGTGGGCGGGCTGCCCCAGCGGTAGCGCATCTCGGTGGGGTCGCCATCGAGGGCCGTGAAGTGCAACGCCGCTCGGTCGCGGGTCACGCGGTCGCCGTTGTTCAGCACGGGGGTGGCGTTGACAGGATCTGCGGTGACGGCAAACACATCGTTGGCGGCATGGCTGGCAGGCGCAAGATTCGCTCCAAGCAGCATGGTGAACAGACTTAGACTTAACAGGGTGGTCAGCCAGCGAACAGTACGACGATGGGGACGCATAGGGTGCTCCTTCTTTGATGGGCCTAACTGTGGGCCCTCATAAAGATGCACCGCAACATGGCCCAAAAAGATACGCCGCCGACGAAATTTCGTCGGCGGCGTAGGCTTATCACCCAGTCTTTGGGTTCCGCTACCCTTCTTTCACCAGCAAGGCCACCGGCAAGATCGCCAGCACCTCGCGCAGCCAGAGGCCCGTTGCGCCCTCGTTGCTGTCAACCGCAAGGGTCGCGCCGGTCAACACATCACGGTATTGTTCCCCCATTGTGGCGTGTGGCAAACTCAGCCGCGTCTCCGCCCACACCTCCCCGGTCGGGGGTCGCTGGTCGCCCTGTGCCAGCCGCAAAGGTAGACGCGGCACAAGCGTGAGCGCCTCGCCAGACGCGCCTTGACGCGCAAAGGCGACTACGTGCTCGCTCTTGGGGCCATCCGCAGCGAGGGCCTGATACGCCGCCCCTGCAAACAGTTCCGGGCGCTCTTTGCGCAATTGCAGAGCCACATGGATCAGATACAGCTTGATCCGCCCGTCCTCGGCCTGTTCGAGCAGATCAGCCGCCAGCGCGGCCCGAGGTTCACGCGCCATGCGCTGCTGAAGCTCGCTTAACAGAACGGTACGCTGCCCAAAGTCTACCGGGCGACGGTTGTCTGGATCAACCAAACTCAGATCCCACAACTCGCTGCCCTGGTACAAATCGGGAACCCCTGGTGCGGTCAGTTTGATCAAGCTCTGGCTCAGGCTATTGAAGCGCCCGAAATAGGCGACCCGCTCGGCAAAGGTTGCCAGGCTTTCCAAAAAGCGGATACTGCGCCGAGGATCCAGAATACCTTCGACAAAGCGCCGCACCGCCGTATCGTAGCTCTCGTTCGGGTTGACCCAACTGGTATTGACCTTCGCTTCGCGGGTGGCCTTTGCCATGTACTGGACAATCCGCTCGCGGAAGGCGGCCAACGCTTCTGCATCAGCCTCGTTGCGCACCCGTCCGCCTTCGGTTGGCAAGCCGGGCCAGGTTCCCACGAGGGTCTGGTAGAGCAAATACTCGTCGTTGCGCGAGGGAAGCGTGCGGCCCTCGGCGGTGGTCTTCTTGCGTTGATTGAGCCGGGTCCAACGCGCGACATGGGTGCGCCATTCGCTAGGTAGCTCCGAGAGGACGCTGATCCGGGCGCGCACATCTTCGCTGCGTTTGGTATCGTGGGTCGAACTTGCCAGCATGGCGTGTGGCCAACGCGTGGCCCGCGCTATCGCCGCTCGGTGGAACTGCTCGACACTGCTGCCAAAATGTTCGGGGTGCCCACCCACTTCGTTCAAGGCAACCAGCCGATTGTATACATAGAAGGTCGTATCCTCGACCCCTTTGGCCATTACTGGCCCACTGATCTGCTGGAACTTCATCACGAAGCGCACGACTTCATCGCGGGCCATTTCGTCAAAGCTGGTCAGGTTGCGCAGCAGCAGGGTGTCAAGCACAAAGCTGAAGATCGAGGCCGCCGTGCGCGGGTTGCGGCGCTGGGCCTCACGCACAGCCGCTTCGACATAGCGCTCGTCCCAGGGCGTGACCGTGCCAGGGCCGCTGATGTAGGTCCGATAGACTGGCAGGCAGGCAATCACTTCACGCAAGACAAAGGTCAGACTATTCAGCGTAAAGTCGCGATAATGCCGATTGCGCTCGGTCAACCGATCCAGCATATGGCCGAGCGTATTGATCTCGCTCGCCAACGAGACCAGCATGATCTCTTTCTTTTTCGTGTTGATCAGATTAACAAAGGCCGGTTGCGGCCCCGCCACATCGGCATAGATCCGATCCATGGCTTTGCGTGCGCTCGCATCAACCAGCACGCCACCCACCTCGTTCAGAAAATCGTAGCCCGTGGTGCCCTCGACGGCCCAATCTTCGGGCAGACTCTCGCCGTCGGTCAGGATCTTTTCGGCGACCACATACAGCGGCCAGCGTGGTAACGGGCCGGACTCGGCGGGTTCGGCCAGTACCTGGTCGATCCAGTCCGCCACCTGCGGAGCCAATTCGTCAGGTACCGCCGGTTCGTCACCTGGCAGATTGGCCGCCGCCCAATAGGCGAGATAGCTCGTCTGCAATTGGCGAAAGTAGTTCGGCGGATTCCAGAGCCCGTCCGGGTGATCGATCCGCAAGCCCCGTGCGCGTCCACTTGCCAATAAGTCAAAGATCAACTGATGGGTCGCCTGCAAGACATCGGGCAACTCAACCCGAATCGCGGCCAATTCGTTGATGTCAAAAAAGCGCCGGTAGTTGATCTCTTCGGCCGCAACCCGCCAGAAAGCCAACCGGTAGGCTTGCTCGGCCAGCAATGCATCAAGCTGATCGAAGCTATTTGGCTCGCCTACCGTCCCATTTAGTTCGGTCAGCGTCGTCGTGATCGCGGCCTGGAACGGTTCGCTCTGCTGATAGAGGTTGTTGATCCGCCGTTTGATGATCTCTTTCTCACGATTGCGCTCCTGAACTCGCTCGGCGGCGGTTTCGGTACGCTCAGGCAGATAGAGCAGGGCGGTCAAAATACTCTGTAGCTCGGCCACATCCAGATGCTCGGGGCCAAGTTCGGCGATCAACTCCTCGAGTTGGTATTCCAGGATCATTCGGTAACTACGCGGACAGATTGGGAACTGGCTCTCCCAATACCGCAGCCCAAACGCGCCCTCGGCATACTCTACCCGTAGTTCGCCCCGCTCAAGCACATCACCATACTGGTCGCCCAAGACCGGCAGCAGCACTTTGGCCCGCAGTTGGCTCGGAATAGGATCCCAGTCAATATCAAAATAATGGGCATAGATCGAGCTAGGGCCATTTTCGAGCACATCAGTCCACCAGCCATTGCGCAGATCGCCAATCCCCATATGGTTCGGCACCACATCAAGGATCAGACCCAGGCCGTGGCTCTGAAGTGCGTCGCTAAACCGCTCAAAGCCGACCTGCCCCCCGAGATCCGGGTTGATCCTGCCGTGATCAGCAATATCATAGCCATGGGGGCTGGCGATGCGCGCCGTCAGTAGCGGCGAGGCATAGGCATCACTGACCCCTAGTTGGGCCAGGTAGCCTGCCACCTCGGCGGCTTGATCAAAGGAAAATTCGGGCCTGAGTTGCAGGCGATAGGTTGTGCGCGGGGCTTGGCGCGGTAGGCGGGCCAGCAAGGTGTTGAGTGCGGCCACAGGCCGCTGGTTTGATGCAGTCATTGGACTCCTTACAATTCTTCAAGCCTTCCTTGCTTATAGTACCAGTAAATCGCAGCTATTCATCAAACGGTTTCGGATAATAGTAAGGACGCAGCACGCTGCGTCCTTGTGCATCGGTGAAGCATCCCTACCCCCCGGCGATCTCCTCCAAGCGGATTCGCCGCCAGGTACGATAGAACAGGTATGCCTCAATTGGGCCGCTTACCAGGAATACGGCCCAAACGATCCAGAGTTGGGTCAGGCCCAGGTTGATCAAGATAAACGCTAGGCCCACCGCTATCCAGTTCAGGCTTCCCGTAATGATCAGCGGCGAACGCGTATCGCCCGCGCCTCGCAGCGCCCCGCCATACACAAAGGTTGCCGCCCAGAGCGGTTGGGCCAGGGCCACGGCAATCAGCGCCGTTGCGCCACTCGCTACGAGCCCCGGATCATCGTTAAAGATACGCATAAGCGGCTGAGCAAACAGGACGAAGATTAGGCCCAGGCCACCCATCCAGATCAAGGCCCAGCGCAACGCAATCTTCGTGGCGGCCCGCGCTTCGTCCGGGCGGCGTGCGCCCACCGCCTGGCCGACCAGCGCCGTTGCCGCCAAGCCAAAGCCAATCCCCGGCAAAAACGAGAGCGAAAGTAGGTTGATCGCCACCCGGTGCGCCGCCAATTCTAGCGTGCCGAGTGTCGCTACAATCGGGGTCAAAGCCGCAAACGCCGTGATCACCAGCACCTCTTCGAGGGCCGCTGGCAAACCCAACGCTAGCACCGCACCCACCGCAGCCAGGCTTGGTCGCCAGGAACCGCCTGCAACCCGCACCCCGTTCCGCCCATACCAGAGCACCCCCACCAACAAGATCATGCCCAGCCCCCGCGAGATCACGGTGCCCCAGGCACTGCCGACTGCCCCCATCGTTGGCAGGCCCAGCGTCCCGTAGATCAAGGCCCAACTCAGGATTACATTGATCACATTGGTCAGTGCCGTCACCAGCATCGGTGTCCGCGAGTCTCCCGCGCCGCGCAATACTGCACTTGCCAGCAACATAATCGTCAGGGTGGCAATTGCTCCCATATTGACTGCCAGGTAGTCGGTGGCAATCAGCGCAACTTCGCCTTCCAGCCCAAGCAGACCCACCAGGGCCGGGGTTAAGGGCAAGCCCACCAGCGTCAGCGGCACCGCAATCAACAGGCTCCAGATCAGCGCCTGCCGCGCCAGATGACTCGCCTGCGCAAACTGTTTGGCCCCCACCGCCTGGGCTACCAACACCGAGGCCCCCACCGCCAAGGCACTCATGCCGGCCAAAATAATGTAGATCACCTGGAGTGACGAGCCAACCCCCGCCAGGGCCGCCGCACCCAACCCCGCGACTAACAACGTATCAATAATCCCTAACAACGTCTGCAACAGATTCTCGCCGATCACCGGCCCGGCCAGCCGAAAGACCCGCCGTTGCATCTGCTTCGGCTCGATTGGCGGCGCGACGATGACACTTGGCTCAGCCTCGGGCAATCCTTCGGTAGGCGGTTGAACCGTAGCAATGGGCGCCGAATCGGCGGTATCTACTGATGATGACGATCCAGACACGTGATTTCTGCTCTCTTCTTCGTAGGGACGCAGCACGCTGCGTCCGTGCTGCGTCCCGCACTGCGTTCCTACGCCCGTCATGCGCCATCCTCAAGGATAATTTGGTGTGAATGGTCTTCCGTGCGCCCCATTGTTGCCCCAAGGATGTAATGGCCCGTCGGCCAGTGGTATCGAAGGAATCAGGGGTTCTGTCATCCTGAGCGCCCACCTTGTCACCCCGAACGCAGTGAGGGGTCTTCCCTGCTGATCAGTGCAGATTCCTCGCTCCGCCTCCGGTTTCACTCGGAATGACAATGGGGGCGCTGCGCACCTCGTCCTGATGCGCTCGGGCTGACACCTGAAACCTGACACCTGAAACCTTGTCTTAGGAACGCAGCGTGGGGTCTTCAGCCAATCCAGGCTTAGCCCGCAACCACCCGTTCGAGCAACTTCACACATCGATAGACTGCCTCAAGCTGCGGGGTCGGCGTATCGGTCAAACGCCCGAGTTCGGCCACCGCTCCAACCAGGGCATCAATCTCGGTGCGTCGCCCGGCCTCAATATCTTGCAACATCGAGGTCTTGTGGGCACCGACCTCTTCGGCCATCTTGATCCGGCGCTCAATACTGATCGGAAAGCGTACGCCCAGCGCCTCGGCCACCGCCTGGGCCTCGGCCATCAGGGCAGCCGTTAGGGCATAGCCATCAGGATCTGTCGCAATCACCTCAAGCGTGGCCCGGGTCAAGGCGCTGATCGGGTTGAATGACAGGTTGCCCCACAATTTCAGCCAGAGTTCGTTGCGAATATCGGGGCGTACCGGAGCCTTCAGGCCCGCCGTGCTCAGCATCCGACTAAGCGCCTGGGCCCGCTCGCTCTTGCTGCCATCAGGTTCGCCCAGTGTAAAACGATTGCCCTCGATATGGCGGATGACGCCGGGGCGGGTAATTTCGGCTGCCGGATAGACCACACAGCCCAGGATCCGTTCGCCTTCGGTATGAGCCGCAATCACGCCACCCGGATCAACGGTTTCGACCGCCCGACCTTCGTGCGGGCCGCCATGGCGCAAAAAGTACCACCAGGGAATGCCATTCTGGGCATAGACGACCGTTGTTGCTGGCCCATAGAGCGCCCGCATCGGGGCGGCCAGTGCGGGCAGGGCCTGGGCCTTTACGGCCACAATTACATAATCCTGCGGCCCGGCCTCATCCATGTTTGCCGTAGCCTGGGCCGGACGGATCACCTCGCGGCTGCCATCACGATATTCAACCGCCAGCCCTTCCTGGCGAATCGCCTCAAGATGGGCACCCCGCGCAATCAGCGTCACCTCGGCCCCGGCTTGGGCCAATTTCACGCCCAGATAGCCACCAATTGCCCCTGCACCGACAATACAAATGCGCATTTATGGTTTCCATCTTACAATTTGCGCAAACAGACCTGTTCGAGCATATGGCGTTCACCTTTTTCGAGGATCAGGTCGGCGCGTTCGCGGGTCGGCTCGATATTCTGTTTCAGGTTCACATAGTTGATCTCGCGCCAGATCCGCCGTGCGGTCGCAATCGCCTCGTCAGCACTTAATTCGGCATAGCGCCGAAAGTATGATGACGGATCACGGAAGGCCGTTTCACGCAGGCGTAGAAAGCGCTCGATATACCACTGCTGCAAATGCCGTTCGTCGGCATCCACATAGATCGAAAAGTCGAAGAAGTCCGAAACGAACACCTGCGGTGCCCGCGCCGGTCGCCCGCCCCGCTGCAATACATTCAGCCCCTCGACGATCAAAATGTCGGGGCGATCAATCATAATCGTCTGGTCGGGCACAATATCGTAGGTCAAGTGCGAATAGATCGGCACTTCGAGCCGCGGGTGACCTGATTTCACATCGGCCATAAACTGGATCAGCCGCCGCCGGTCGTAGCTTTCCGGAAAGCCCTTGCGGTGCATGATCTTGCGCTCGTTCAACAACCGATTAGGATAGAGAAACCCGTCGGTAGTGATCAGTTCGACCGCCAGCCCACCATGCATATGGGCCAGCAAGGCCTGTAAAATGCGGGCCGTGCTGCTCTTGCCAACGGCAACACTGCCCGCAATCCCAATCACATACGGCACCCGGCTGGCCGAGGGGTTGCCCAAAAAGACGTTCGTCACCGCGTACAACTGTTTCGAGGCGTCGAAGTATAGATCGAGCAGCCGTACCAGTGGCATGTAGATGTCGGCTACATCTTCGAGCGAAACCGTATCGTTGAGGCTGACCATATGGTCAAGCTCTTCCGCAGAGATCGGCAACTTGGCTCCGTTGCGCAAGCGCGCCCACTCCGTGCGCGAAAAGGAGAGGTACGGACTCAAGTGGCGCTCAGCAGTTGACCCCATGGTCATCGCATGCTCCTCTTACTCCGTCAAGCCAAGCGTTTTTGCCATACTGATGCGCTGGAGTTTGCCCGTCGCCCCACGGGGCAATGCTTCGAGCATATGGATCTGGCGCGGTACTTTGAAGTCGGCCAGGGTCTGGGCACAGTACTCACGCAACGCCCGTTCACTCACCTCGCCCTTTAAGACCACAGCCGCATGTACCTCTTCGCCCAGAGTCTTGTGCGGCACCGCAAAGGCCAACGCCTCGGCCACTGCCGGATGGCGCAGCAAGACATCATCAATCTCGAGCGGCGAGATCTTTTCGCCCCCCCGGTTGATCAACTCTTTGATCCGCCCGGTCAAGCAAAGATAGCCGTTGTCATCAAGGAAGCCCTGGTCGCCAGTTCGGAACCACCCCGCCGTGAAGGCCGTCGCATTCGCCTCGGGATTATTCTCGTAGCCATCAACCACATTGCCACCCCGCACCACCACTTCGCCCTTAGCTCCCTGGGGCAACAACTGGCCCGCCTCGTCCATAATTGCCACGTCTACCCCAATCCCAATCCCCACCGACCCACCTTTGCGCGGCGCGGGTGGCAACGGGTTCGAGGCCATCTGGTGGCTCGCCTCGGTCATGCCATAACTTTCGAGCACCGGCGCTCCAAAGGTGGCTTCGAGTCGCTCCATCACGACTGGCGGCAGCGGGGCACTGCTCGAACGGATAAACCGGAACGGATGCGACTGAATCAGCGCAAGATTGCGTTCGCTCCGGGCCAACAACAACTGATGCATGGTCGGCACCGCCGAATACCAGGTCGGCCGAAACTCTTCGACCCAACTCCAGAACTTGATCGCATCGAAGCCCGCTGGACAGATGACCGTGCCACCACTGGCCAGCGTACTCAGCAACGAGGCTACAATCCCGTGAATATGGAACAGCGGCATCACACATAAAGCCCGGTCACTGGCCCCAAGTTGGTAAGTCTCGGCAATATTCGCCGCCGAGGTTGCCAGGTTACGGTGGCGAATTGGCACCCGTTTCGGGCGACTGGTTGTGCCGCTGGTATGCAAAATCATCGCCACATCGGCGGGTTGAGCCAGATCAGTGACCAAACCCGCCGCTGCGGTGGGCGCGTCGGTCTGGAAGGCCAGCGTCCCATCAACCTGTAGTTTGGCCTCGATCACCTGCATACCCGGCAAGAGCGCCGCCCGGGCCTGTTCGCCTTCGCCAGGTGCGACAATCAACGCCTTCGCCTTGGTATCGTCATAGTAGAAAGCAAACTCTTCGGGGCGATATTTCGGGTTGAGTGGCGCGGCGGTCGCGGCGGTGGCTGCCGCCAGGAAGGCTATCGCCATCGCCGGGCCATTGCCCATCGCCAGCGCAATCCGGTCACCGCGCCGCAACTCTAGGCCCTGCAACTGGGCGGCCAGATCCTGCACATTCGCCCGCAACGCCGCATAGCTCAGGCTCGGCAAGCCCGGGGCGACCAGCGCCAACTGATGATCAGCCCCGCTTGCCAAGAGCGCCAGCAGAGTGGTGTTAATTGGTTCACGTGCCATTGTTCGTACCTCACCAGCCCGCCGCCACGCCATCGCAACGCGGCTCGGTGCCCGCCACATAATCGCCCGAATCCAACTGCCAGATGATCTGGCCGCGCCCAAAGCCGCTGACTTCAGCCTCGACGGCCACTTTATGCCCACGCGCCGCCAGACCTTCGATCACATGGCGGGGCGTTTCCATTTCGAGCCGCAAGGTGCCGTCACGCTCCCAGCGCCAGCGCGGTGCATCAAGCGCGGCCTGAGGATGCATGCCATAGGTCAAGCTATTGACGATGACCTGGGTATGGCCCTGCGGTTGCATATGCGCTCCCATCACCCCAAACGAGCCAACCGCCTGCCCATCCTTCAGCAAGAAGCCCGGAATGATCGTATGGAAGGGCCGTTTGCCGGGCTGCAACACATTCGGATGGCCCGGCGTGGTCACAAAGCCGCAGCCCCGATTGTGCAGCGCAATCCCCCAATCGGGTACCACCACCCCCGAACCGAAGCCCATATAGGTGGACTGGATCATACTGACCATCATGCCGTCCCGATCCACCGCACAGAAGTAGACCGTGCCACCCTTGGGCAATTCGCCCGGGCCAAAGTCCTGGGCCGTGGGGCCGATCAAGGCCCGCCGTGCTGCCAGCCGAGCCTCATCAAGCAGCGCCGCAACTGGCACCTCGGCGTGCTGCGGATCGCCCACATAGGCAAAAATATCGGCGAAGGCC
Source organism: Oscillochloridaceae bacterium umkhey_bin13 (assembly GCA_048381555.1). Lineage (GTDB taxonomy): Bacteria > Chloroflexota > Chloroflexia > Chloroflexales > Chloroflexaceae > Viridilinea. The sequence continues at coordinate 56,655 of JBLWKA010000005.1, read as the reverse complement.
AGCTTCATTGCCTCAATCTGTAAATGATAACTCTCGACCGAATCACGGGGCAGGCTCCCCAGATCCAGGCCATCAAGCACCCCCAGACTGAGCAGTGCCGCCAACCCTTGCCCATTCGGCGGGATCTCGGCCACGGTATAGCCCGCATAGTCCTTCGTAATTGGCGCGACCCACTCCGATTGATGGGCGGCCAGATCCTCGGCGGTCAACAAGCCACCAGTTGCCGCACTAAAAGCCGCAATCGCCTCGGCAATCGCGCCCTCGTAAAAGGCGCGTGGCCCTTCTTTGGCAATCAGGCGCAGGGTACGGGCGTGACCGGGGGCAAAGGCCCGCTCACCCGCCCGGGGTGCCCGCCCGCCGGGGGCAAAGGTGGGCAAAAAGGCCGCAAAGGCTGGCTCCGGGCGCGCCCGGGCTGCCTCGACCCCCTTGGCCCAGAAATGGCTGACCATTGGCGCAACTGGCGCACCCTGTTCGCCATAGGCAATTGCCGGCCCAAGCACCTGTTCAAGCGGCAACTTGCCAAAACGGGCGTGCATATCCCCCCAAAGCTGCACCACCCCAGGGACGGTTACTGGCATCCAGCCATAAGTCGGCAGATCGCTGTGACCGGCGCGCGCCAGGGCCTCGACACTCAGGGCTTGGGGTGCCCGCCCCGATCCATTGATGCCGTGAAGCTGCTTGCCGTCCCAGATCAGGGCAAAGCCATCGCCGCCCAAACCGTTCGAGGTTGGCTCGAGGATTGTCAGACAGGCTGCTGCTGCCACGGCTGCATCAATCGCACTGCCCCCGGCCTGAAGCACACTCAGGCCAGCCTGAGAAGCAAGGGGGTGGCTGGTTGCGACAACGCCATTGCTAGCAACGAGGGGAACGCGACGCGAGGCATAGGGGAAAGTGAGCAGATCGTGGTGCACGGGGGCCCTCCGTTGGGCTAACTTAGGATGGAATGTGTATGGGCATTATGCCACATGTCAGCCGACCCGTATGCACCAACCACTCTCTTGCTTGGTACGGTATAATCAACATATGCTTCCCGATCAACCCAACTCCGAAAGGTAGCCCGTATGAGCATTGCCACCTCAAGCTCGGCTCAACGCTCCTTCTGGCCCTTCGTCTGGTTATTCCTTTCGCTGACCCTGATTCCGTGGCTCGTCACCCGCGTGATGGCAATCACCTTCCCCGAATTGGGGCCGGGTTGGCAATTGGCGATCTGGGTCTTCGCGGCCTTTGCGGCCCTGTTGCTCTGGGCGCGCCAATATGGCGGTGGCGTGCAATCGGTTGACCGCGAATCGACCCTGATTGTGCGTGATCCGACCCGGGGTGGTGCGGTCGTGTTTGCCAAAGGCAGCCACCTGCTCATCCCGCTACTCCAACACGTCGAAGCCCGCCTCCCTAACTATGCCTTCCGCTTCGAGCCTGAGATCAAGCAGATTGATACCAATACGCCAATGCTTGGTCGGATCGATCTGATCCGGGTGCGCTTGGACTGTCGGATCAAAAATGGGCAGCATCTGCGCTTCTTCGAGAAGGCGGCCTCGCGGGTTGATCTGCTCCGCACGCTGAAAGAGGAGCGAAAGCTCGATGCCACCGATCACCGGCTCTGGAAAGAGTTTATTGCTGGTGTGATCGAAGAGTTGGTAGATGATGCGGTGCGGGACGTAGTCTGGACCTGGCCTGATCCTACTGGCAATGATCCCACCAGTCTGAGCAAGAAACGCCTTGATCTGGCGATCAAAGTTGAGGAACGGCTCGAATACGAATTGCGGGCCTGGGGCCTCGAACTGCTGCCCCTGAGTGCGCCCGCCCCGCAGAGTGTGGTAGGCAATGCGCCAACCCACCCCGAACGGATCGTCCTCGAAACGATCCAGGTCAACCCCGAAATGGTTAAGGGTAAGCTGCGCAATTTTGATAATATGCTCAAACGCGCCGAAGAGGACGCCCGCATCCAGGCGGTCACGATCCGCGAACGGGGTTATGCCGAAGCCGAGGTTAGGGCGCGGGCACTGGCCCTGCTGCTTGACGATCTGATCACCAAACGGGGCATGAAACTTGATGATCCGCTGCTGGCCCAGGTCGTGCGTGCTGCCCTCTATAGCGACGGCGAAATGATCTGGAAATCGATTAGCGACCAGCCCAACCCCGATAAAAAGTAACCCGTAGCTACACCTTTGGGTTAGCCCAGTTGTGGGCCACCTTCGCTACACTGCATCCAGGACGTTCGCTCGTGTAGCCGCAAGGAGGCCCCCAATGGAAACCACCGTCGTACGTGATACCCCCGCCTGGAACCTGTACGTTTGGCTCGCCTTTGCAACCTCGGCCTTTCTAATGTTGACCGGGATCTGGTACTTGCCGGTAGACCTGTGGATCAAAGGTTACTTTGTGATGGGGTACTTCTTCTCGGTTGGCTCCACCTTCACCTTGGCCAAGACGGTGCGTGACAACTACGAAATGCGCCGCGTTAGCGTCCAGCGTTAAGCTAAACCGTTCATCCAGCAACCGCACGGGGGCCGATCCTTGAAGATCGGCCCCCGTGTTTGTTTAGGCGCAGGCCAAAGTATCAGGCGTGCTGCCTCATTGCCCGCCGAGTCGCATAGCGGATAATCCCCAGCACAATCAAGCCCAACATGATCAGCGCCGCCAGCTTGACCGTTGGGGGCACCTCAAGCAGGGCGACTGCCCCAAAGCCCGCACTTAGTGCATAGTAGATCAGCACGACCTGGCGCTGACTTAAACCCATATCGAGTAACCGATGATGCAGATGATCCCGCCCCGCTTGGGCCGCCGAGCCACCCCGGGCCAGGCGGGTGACAATCAACCAGGCCCCATCAATCAGGGGGACGCCCATCACCAGCAGCGCCGTCGCCAATTTGGCCCCCCCAATGATTGCACTCACCCCCAGGATATAGCCGAGGGTCATTGCGCCCACATCACCCATAAAGGTGCGCGCCGGGTGGCTATTAAAAGGCAAGAAGCCCGCACACGCCCCGGCCAAGGCCAGCGGGAGCAGGGCAATCGTATATTGGGGCGGGTTCAGGCTGAGGGTATGCAAGGCCAGAATGCTGGCCGCAATCAGGGTCACGCCGGCCGCCAGGCCGTCCAGCCCATCAGCCCAATTGACCATGTTCTGCATCCCTACGATCCAGAAGACCGTCGCCCCAATCGCCAGCCAGGGACTCAGGTTATGCAGATGGATCTGGCTCAGGAACGGAAAATTAAAGGCCGTCAGCACAATGCCCCGGGCCTCGGGCTCAAGGCTACGTTCCCAAAGATAGGGGCCAACCGCAATCAGGGCGGCCCCAATATGCACCAGTAAACGCGGCAAGGCGGGTAGATCACGCACATCATCAAGCAGGCTGATCGCGGCGACCAGACTGGCCCCGGCTAACAACAGCCCCAGCCGGAGGTGCTCGAATGGCGAACGTTGCAAGCCCGGATCGAGGCGCTCGAGGACAAAGGTCAGCAGCAGCGCTGCCGCAAAGCCCGCCACCATCGCCACCCCGCCCACCTCGGGGGTGGGGGTCTGATGAATGCGTCGCCCACCCGGTTGGGCTACCCAGCCCTCACGCTGGGCCAAACGCATCATGGGTGGCACAAGCAGTGCCGTAACGACGGCGGCAACCGCAAATGTGGCAACCATGGCAAAGGCGATCATGGTGCTTGCAACTAACCAGTACCGAACTGCCGGTCGCCCGCATCGCCCAGCCCAGGCACAATATAGCCCAGTTCATTCAGATGACTATCAATTGCCGCCAGGTGAATGCTCACATCAGGGTGGGTCTGGCTCAAGGTTTGCACGCCTTCGGGCGCAGCAATCAGGCCCAGGAACTTGATCCGGCGCGCCCCCCAGTTTTTAAGAATATCCACTGCCGCCACAGCCGAGCCACCCGTGGCCAGCATCGGGTCAACAATGATTGACAGATCAATGTCGGGTTCTTTGGGCAATTTGTTGTAATAGGTCACCGGCTGAAGAGTCTCGTGATCACGATACAAGCCCAGGTGCCAGACATGCACGGTGGGCAAAATATCAATGATCGCCTCGGACATGCCCAAGCCAGCCCGCAAAATCGGGATCACCCCAACCCGCTCGGCCACCTCGTAGCCCTCACACGGGGCCAGCGGAGTCTGAACCGTTAACGGGGCCAGGCCCAGGTCTTGACTCGCCTCATAGAAGAGCAGTTGGGCAATCTCACGCACCAATTCACGAAACTTCTTGGGTTCGGTCAAGCCACTGCGCAACAAAGCCAGTTTGTGCAGCACAAGCGGATGGTGTGAGACAAAAACACGCTCAGACATGGGGCTATCCTTCGGACAGTTTATAGCCGACGCCGCGCACCGTCACAATCAGACGTGGCTGTGAAGGGGTCTCCTCGACCTTTTCGCGGAGGCGGCGCACACAGACATCAACCAGGTTGGTTTCGCCAACATATTCATAGCCCCAGACCTCGCGAAAGAGGGTTTCGCGGTCGAAGACCTGGCCGGCATTGGCTGCCAGAAAATAGAGGAGCTCGAACTCCATCGGGGTCAGATTGATATTCTGGCCGCGCACCGTAACGCGATGGCGTGGCTCGTCAATCTCGATTGGTCCAACTCGCACGACGGGCGGGGCACGCCGCGACTTATAGCCCTCCACCCGGCGCAGGATCGCCTCGACCCGTGCAATCAGTTCGGCGGTCTTAAAGGGCTTGGTGATATAGTCATCGGCACCCAACTCGAAGCCATGAACCACATCATCAGTGCCATCACGGCTAGTCAGGATCACAATTGGCACATCACTTTTTTCGCGGATCTTCTGACATGCCTCGAAGCCATCAATGTAGGGCATCATCACATCGAGGATGACCACATCGAAGGGCCGCTGCTCAAACGCCTTGAGTGCTTCCAGGCCATTGGCAGCGGCCGTGATTTCGTAGCGCGGGTCGGTCAGCGTGATCTGGATGAGCCCCGCAATCGAGGGGTCGTCGTCGGCGATCAAGATCCGGCGGGGATGCTGGATCTCCTCGTGGCTACGATCCTGGGTACGGCGAAATGGTGGCATAGAGGCAACGATCCCGGTTCACAGAGCCGTTCAGCCGGGGCGCGTGTTAAGCTACTCCCGCTGCCAGCTTGGTGCAACCTACGCTTATACGGCCTCATCCAAACGACGGCGATATTCAGGGCGTTCGGTTCGGGGCACCAGAATAGGATGTCCACGCCCAGCCACAACCTCGGCATTGATAATACAGCGCCCGATATGCTCTTGAGCGGGCACTTCGTACATCACATCAAGCAGCACTTCTTCGACGATACTCCGCAGGGCACGGGCACCAGTTCGGGCCTGCATCGCCCGTTCGGCAATTGCTTCCAGGCCATCGGGGGTAAATTCGAGTTCGCAATGATCGAGCGCAAGCAGTTTCTGGTACTGTTTGACGACGGCATTGCGTGGCTCGGTCAGAATGCGCAGCATCGCGGCGTGGGTCAATGGTTCAAGGCCGACAATCACCGGCAGACGCCCAATGAACTCGGGAATAAAGCCATAGTGCATCAGGTCATCAGGGGCAATCTGAGCCATCAGGCGGGCATGATCGTCGGCGGAGGCGACAGTGGGTTGACCGCCAAAGCCAAGCACATTCTTGCCCCGCACCCGCTTCTGAATAACCTCTTCGATCCCCTCAAAGGCTCCACCACAAATGAAGAGCACATTGGTCGTATCGAACGAAATATACTCTTGCTGGGGATGCTTGCGCCCGGGCAGGGGTGGCACGTGGGCGGCCCCACCTTCGAGGATCTTCAGCAGCGCTTGCTGGACCCCTTCGCCCGAGACATCACGCGTGATCGAAGGATTATCGGCTTTGCGAGCGATCTTATCAATCTCGTCAATATAGATAATCCCGGTTTGGGCCCGTTCCAGATCACCATCGGCAGCCTGGATCAAGCGTAGCAGAATATTTTCGACATCTTCACCGACATACCCGGCTTCGGTGAGCGCGGTCGCATCGGCGATGGCGAAGGGCACATCAAGAATCCGGGCCAGCGTCTGGGCCAGCAAGGTCTTGCCGCTCCCGGTTGGCCCAAGCAACAGAATATTGCTCTTGCTAATCTCGACGTCATCAATCTTCGAGCCAGCCCGAATGCGCTTGTAGTGGTTATAGACCGCAACCGAGAGCACAATTTTGGCCCGATCTTGGCCAACCACATACTGATCCAACTTTTCGCGCAACTTACGTGGCGCAGGCAAACGTGCCGGGCCAGGAGGCGAACTACGTCGCGGGGCCGTCATCTGCTGTTCGGTTTCTTCGGCGATGATCGCGCTGCACAGGGCCACACACTCATCGCAGATAAAGACCGTGCCAGGGCCAGCGATGAGGCGTTGCACCTCATCCTGACCCCGGCCACAAAACGAACAGACGTAAGCGCCACGGGTGCCACTATTGCGCGTACGGGTCATCGCACACTCCCGCTTAGTTACTTCTTTTCGGTCAGATCCTCACGATTAAGGATCTCGTCGATGATCCCATACTCTTTGGCCTGTTCAGGGGTCATGAACAGGTCGCGATCAAAGTCTTTGGCAATGCGCTCGACGGGCTGGCCGGTATCTTTGGCGAGCAAATCGCGGATCATTGACTGGAGGCGCAGCAACTCTTTCGCCATGATCTCGACATCAGGCGCATAGCCACGGGCACCACCACCGGCCGGGTGCATATGGATGGTCGAGTGAGGCAGGCTATAGCGCTTGCCCTTGGCTCCACCGGCCAGAATAGGGGTTGCCATACTCCCGGCCATACCCACACAGACGGTGGCAATATCGGGGCGAATATGGCGCATGGTATCGTAGATCGCCAGGCCTGCCGTCACCGAGCCACCGGGGCTATTGATATACAGCCAGATGTCACGATCCGGATCTTCGCTCTCGAGGAAGAGCAACTGGGCCACGATCAGGTTGGCAATCTGATCCTCGATTGGCGTCCCCAGAATAATAATGCGCTCTTTGAGCAAGCGTGAATAGATATCGAAGGCTCGCTCACCCCGACTCGTACTTTCGACAACCATCGGGATAAGCGACTCGGGGCGCTGCGCGTCCCGCATAGGCGAACTGGGCGAGATCCAATTCATGGGTTCCTCATCATTCCAGCGTAGCGGCAGGGCACGCTACGCTGCAGTCGTCGGGGTAGAGGTTGGAGCCGACTCCTCGGTTGGAGCAGCAGATTCAGTCGGGGTTGCGGCTGCATCAACTACCGTCTCCGCCTCAGCCGCGGTTGGCTCAGACTCAGCCGCAGCACTCGCGGGAGCAGGAGCCTGACCAGTGGCAATGGCAATCAGGTGGCTACGCAGTTTCTTATCGAGGGCAGCCGAGGCCACACTGCCACGCAACTGGGTTTCGAACAGCTTGGCGACCATCTCACGCTGCTCATCATCATAGTCAAGCAGCATCTGGGCCGCCTCGGCCTCGATTTCATCTTCCGAGACAACTAAGTTCTCGCTGATGACAACTTCGCGCAGGGCAAGGGTCGTCATGGTCTGCTTTTCGGCCTCGGGCATCAGGGCATCTAGGGCATCATCACGGGTCTGGCCCCGATATTGCAGCATCTGATCGAGGGTAATCCCATAGCGCTCAAACTGGCGGCCCTGATCTTCGAGCATACTCTCGGCCAGATCACGCACCATCACATCGGGCACATCAAACGTGGTCATGGCCACCAGTTGCTCGATATAACTATCTAGCACCTTGCGTTCGGCCGCATTGCGGGTCGAGGTTTCCATATCGGAGCGGGTTTTGGCCCGCAACTCCTCAAGGGTTCCCGCGAACCCCTCAAGACCGGGCACTTCTTCCCAATCAGGCAGCACCCGCTGCTGCACACCCAGGATCTCGACCTTAAAGCTGACTTCTTTGCCCCGCACCTGCTCATTGCCATGATCATCTGGCATCAGGGCGGTGGCTTCGATCTGATCACCGATATTGGCTCCGACCAGACTGGTATACAGTTCATCTACCAGTCGGCCCTGCACCAGATCGAGGGCCTGTTCGGGAGCGGGTTCACCTTCGGGGCGGGCTTCGAGCGCCTCGCCATCAACAATCGTTTCGAGGCGCACCTGCAGCTGGTCGCCCTCCTGGGCCGGGCGGGGTTCATCAAGCTCTTTAAGCACCACGTGGCGGTCACGAATGACATCCATCATCCGCTCAACCTGCTCATCGGTAATCGGCTCAACCTCAAGGGCGATCTGGATCGAGCGATAATCACCCAGGGTCACCGTCGGGGCCACTGGCACATTCACCGTAAAAGTAAACGGTTCCGAGGAGCTAATTCCAGCCAGGCTAGCCGGGCCAACCGGGGTAATCTGTTCGCGCTGGAGTGCATCACGGAAGGCCTTATTGATCAGATCGTCCGAGGCCTCTTCGATCAAAGCTTCGCGGCCGAAGGTGCGTTCAATCATAAAACGCGGCGCTTTGCCAGGGCGAAAGCCGTGGATCGGGAACTTCTGGGAAAGGCGGCGGGCGGCCTGATCAAGGCCACGCTCGAAACGATCCTTATCGAGCTCGATCTGTAAAGCTAAAAGGCTCTTGGGCAGTTTCTCAGTCGTGATCTTCACGCGCAGACATCTCCGTCGATTTATTGCTTACGCCGGCCTGTTTGTTGGCAAGGCACCAATGCACGCAGGGACGCGGCGTTCCAGACAACACTCTGGCCCATTATAGCACGTCACTGGGGCAGTGCAAAGCAGCAGGGTTGCTGCAGCAGGGCTGTTACAAATCCGCCTCCGACGGTAAGGTTTGGGGCGGCAAAGCCACTCAAACGCACGCACAACTGCGGTTTGTCCAATGATGTTGCTCAAGCCCTACCCTTTTTGCCATCGCTAGTTGTCTCTTTGGCTTTGCTGTGGTACACTACAACACAGTTGATTTGCATGTTCGTTGACCCTGTGCTATAATCCTAGACGTCGTGAGGGCGGCCCCATCGTCTAGCGGCCTAGGACGTCACCCTCTCAAGGTGAAGATCGCGGGTTCGAATCCCGCTGGGGTCACCAGACACGGGCTCGTGGTGTAGCGGTTAACATGCCACCCTGTCAAGGTGGAGATCGCGGGTTCGAACCCCGTCGAGCCCGCCAAAATGGCGGCAAAAAACCTCACCGTTTCGGTGAGGTTTTTTGATTCTCACTACCAAACCCTCGAACCTCAATGCTCATCCCAAAAAACCACCTCGGGCACGTGAATGTCAGTTCACGTGCCCGAGGTGCCCCTAACGTACTAAGAGGACAATCGGGACGATCAACAAGGCCGCAATCAGTAATAACAACCCAATCAGTTTGAGTTGTTCGGCACTGCGGCGGGTCCCGAGTTGCTCACGTACATCAGGCGCGTACGGGACATTCGGCTGCTCCCCGAGCAAGATCTGGCCAAGATTGCCCGGACTGGTAAACAGGGTGCGTGTTACGGTGCTGATCAGTTCGCGGGTGGTGATCAACGGTGGAGCCCAGTAGGCTTCCTCGGGTTGGATTGCTTTGCCCGTTAACGCACACCGCAACTCGCCATTGACCAGATCGGCTTGATGCTCGGAACCTGCGGTGGTCGCTGGATGAGAGAACTGGGTAGGCATAACACGTTCCTCCTCGTACACAGTTAGGGGGCGCATAATCCTGCACAGCTGAAGCCATGCCGATCAGGCGATCCGACGTACAAACCGCTCGATCCGTTCAAGGGCCGCTTCGATCTTATCAAGCGACGTGGCATAACAGGCCCGGACATATCCAGCCCCACTCGGCCCAAAAGCATCACCAGGCACTACTGCTACCTGCTCTTCGACTAATAAACGCTCACAAAATGCCTCGCTCGAAAGACCCAGGTGGCCCACGTACGGAAAGGCGTAAAACGCTCCTTGAGGTTCAAAGGTGGGTAGTCCCAGGGCATTCAAGCCCGCAACAATCACCCGGCGGCGACGGTCATATTCGGCCAACATCGCTTGAACATGCTCCTCGCCATTGTGAAGGGCCTCGATTCCGGCATATTGGCTCATAGTGGGGGCCGACATGATCGCGTATTGGTGAACTTTGCGTACCGCCGCCGTAATCGCGGGTGGGGCGGCCAACCAACCTAAGCGCCAGCCAGTCATCGCATACGCCTTCGAGAAGCCCCCCAAGAGGACGGTGCGCTCACGCATGCCGGGCAAAGCCGCAAAACATGTATGCTCGCCCCCATACACCAGGCGATCATAGATCTCGTCCGAAATCACCACTAAATTATGCCGTTCAGCTACGGCAGCAATCTCGTGCATGCGCTCAAGCGTTAGCACCGCACCGGTTGGGTTGTTGGGGTAGCCGATCAGGATCGCCCGCGTGCTTGGTGTGATCGCTGCTTCGAGTGCTGCACCCGTGACCTGAAAGCCATCCTCGACCCGCGTCGGTACATATACCGGACGTGCATCGGCTAGTTGTACACAGGCCGGGTAGGCCACAAAACATGGCTCTGGCATCAAAACTTCGTCGCCCGGGTTGAAGAGCGCGAGCGCTGCCGCCATCATCGCTTCGCTCACCCCCACCGTGAGCAGTAGTTCGTGTTCGGGGTCGTACTGCACTCCGTAGTGTGTGGCGAGATGGCTACTGATCGCTGTCCGTAGTTCGATTAAGCCCGAATTCGAAGTGTAGGCAGTGGTTAGATCGACTGATTGCTGACCGGCGGCCCGAATAGGGGCCGGAGTAATAAAATCAGGCTCGCCAACCCCTAATGAAATCACATCGGGCATGGTGGCCGCAATGTCAAAGAAACGCCGAATTCCCGAGGGTGGAATTGCCTGGACACGACGCGAAATCCATTCTGAGGCCATGGGGTACTCCTTTGGGGCAGGCGCATCCTGCACCCATAGCGGTCATCTTATCACGCCCATTGTACGGCATCCATCCACTGATGCTAGACCAGTAGTCCTATGTCATGGTGAAGGATACTACGCATATACGTATTACAATTTGTAAGGATAATGCTTCCTTGGCAAGCCCATGGTTTGTGTGCGGTGTGGCGGCGAAGCCGCCACACCGCACACAAAACCGGTTTGGGGTGGCGTAGCCACCCCAAACCCCATCGCCGGAGGCGGACTTTGTAACCGCCCTACCAAAAAAATCCTCTCCGCTCACGTGCCCTAGGTTGCCTGTGGTATAATGCGGCGGGCACTGAAGAACGGCAGATACGTGCTAAACCCCGCCAGGACCGAAAGGTAGCAACGGTAGGCGCGTTCCTCTGGGTGTTCGGAAGTGCCTCCCTTATTGGTTGTGGGCAGTGGTTCGCCCTGCGCTGAACGAGGGTAGCTCTATGTCCGAACTGCTTCAGGGCCTTAATCCGGCCCAGCGTCGTGCAGTCGAGGCGATCAGCGGGCCGGTGCTAGTGCTGGCAGGCCCCGGTAGTGGCAAAACGCGGGTCTTGACTCATCGCATTGCCCACCTGATCGAGGCGGTGGCTGTTGATCCCTACCAGATCCTTGCTGTTACTTTTACCAATAAAGCCGCCCGCGAAATGAAGGAGCGGCTCGAAGTCCTGGTTGGTTCCGAACAGGCCAATGCCCTGACCGTCGGTACCTTCCATAGCCTCTGTGCGCGTTTTCTGCGCCGCGATTGTATGCACCTGGGCCGCGAACGCGATTTTACTATCTACGACGGGGATGACCAGGAACGCTTGATCCGTCGTGTGATGCGCGAACTCGAACTCAGCGAGAAGCAGTATCCGCCCCGTGCCATCCTGGGCCGCATTTCGAGTGCCAAGAACGAATTGGTCAGCCCCGCCGAGTATGCGCGCCTGAATCGGGCGAGTTTCGATCTGGTGGTGGTGCGCTGCTACGAGCGTTACCAGGCCCTCTTGCGCGAGGCGAACGCTCTCGATTTTGATGATCTGCTTGGCGAAACGGTGCGTCTGTTTGATCAGCATCCCGAGGTGCTGGCCCGCTACCACGACCGTTACCACTATCTGCTAGTGGATGAGTACCAGGATACCAACCGCGTTCAGTATCTGCTGGTGCGCCATCTGGCCGCGCGTCAGCGCAATCTGTTTGTGGTCGGTGATGATGATCAGTCAATCTACCTGTTTCGGGGGGCCGATGTGCGCAACATCCGCCAGTTCGAACAGGATTATCCCGATGCCCAGGTGATTCTGCTCGAACAGAACTACCGCTCGACCCAGGCGATTCTCGATACGGCCCAGGCCGTGATCAGTGCCGGTGCCAAACGTAAACACAATAAGCGCCTCTGGACCGAAAATAGCGCCGGGGTGCAGGTTACGCTCCACGAGGGCTACGACCAGAACGAAGAGGCCAGCTTTGTCGTGGATGAGATCGCTCGTCTGGTTGCGACCGGCGAGTTGACGGCGCGTGATTGTGCGGTGATGTACCGCACCAATGCGCAGTCCCGTGCCCTCGAAGAAGCCCTGATCCGTCGGAGTTTGCCCTACCAGATTATTGGTGGTACTCGCTTCTATGAGCGCAAAGAAGTCAAGGATCTGCTGGCCTATCTGCGCCTGATCCACAATCCCTACGATAGCGTCAGCCTGACCCGCATCCTGAACTGGCCCGGGCGGGGGATTGGCGAACGTACCGAAGCTGAACTGATTCGCTGGGCTGGTGAACTGGGCGTGCCCCTCTTCCAGACCCTGCGTGAACTCGAAGCCGCCTCGAGCCCTTCACCCTTTAACGCCCGCACGACGGCAGCCCTGCTTGGGTTTCTGAGCCTGCTTGATGATCTGAGCAGCGCCCGTCAACAGTTGCTTTTGCCCGATCTGCTTGATCGCATTATCGAACGGGTTGGTGTTCACGAAGCCCTGAAACGTGAATATGATCCCGAAGAGGCCGATGATCGTTGGCGTAACCTCGGCGAGCTCCGCAATGTCACCGAAGACTATGTGAACTTGCCGCTCGACGCCCAGTTGCCTACTTTCCTCGAAGAAGTTGCCCTCGTCGCCGAGGTGGACAAACTCGATCCGTCAGCCGATGCGATCACTTGCATTACCCTGCACCAGGCCAAGGGGCTTGAATATCCGGTCGTCTTTCTCGTGGGCCTCGAAGAAGGTCTGCTGCCCCATAGTCGTTCCACCGGCGAGCGCGATAAACTCGAAGAGGAACGCCGCTTGCTCTATGTGGGCATTACGCGGGCCAAACGGCGGCTCTACCTGAGTTATGCCTTCCGGCGTACCAACTATGGGCGCACCCAGAATACGACCCCTTCGCGTTTTCTGGCCGATATTCCGCGTGAATTGCTTAAGCAACCTGCTAAACGCAAGGCCACCCCAGCGGCGCAGACCAGCATGTTCAGCGAGCGCAGTGCCTGGAGTCGTGGTGGCAGTGGGCGTTCTACCCCGACCAGCCGTAGTTCAAACTGGGCCAGTTCGCCCCCAGCGGCCCCGAGCCTTCCCTCCACCCCGGTAACCCCGCACGAAGTTACTTTCTTTGCAGGGCAGCGCGTGCGCCACGCCAGTTTCGGCGAAGGCGTGGTGGTCAGCAGTCGGCTGGTCGAAGGCGACGAAGAGGTTACGGTTAGTTTCCCCGACCGCGAACGCCGCCTGCTCGCCAGTTTTGCCAAGCTCGAACGGATTTAAAACCACAATCCCAAATCCAAAAGCTAAAATCCAAAATCGTCTCAGGGTCGGCGCACAAAATAGCTCGTCTGCGCATCGCGGAAGCGCAGTTCCCAGTCAGGGGCCTGGCTCTCGGCCCAGGCGACCAATCCGGCCTGATCGAGGTTACTGAGCAAAAGCCCATCGAAGCCATACGCCTCAATCAGGCGGGCGGAATCTTCCCCTGCCGAAAGCTGCTGATAGGTGCGCCATTGCTCAAATGGGAAGAGCTCGATGCGGGGATCGATCCAGACTTTTTGCTCGGGTGTGGCCCAGATCAAATAGCTGCCATAACTCATGTCGTGAAAAAGTCGGCTTGGGCGCTGAGCCTCGCCCTGCATAAATTGTACCGCCTCGACCGGGGTGCTTGGCGCAAGCACACTGCCCACCTCGGGCGGCAGGGCCAGAATCGGCTTGACCCAGGGCAGGGCCAGTACCAGGATCAGTCCTAACAGGCCGGCCACTACCCCATTGAGCAGAGGCAGGCCCTGGTAGGCCGCCCGCCGGGGCGTGTGCTCGGGGCGCCAGGTCGCTAATTGGCGTACCAGCAACGGGGTTGCCACAGCCACAAACCAGAGATTGTGCCGGGTTGCGCCCAAGGCCAACCAGAGGAACGCACCCGCCACGAGCATGTCGGTCTGGTTGGGCGAGCGCCGTGCATAGGCCAGGATCACAATCCCGGCCAGCACGAACAGGAAGAAGATCGTGCCACCGGGCGTTTGGGTTGTGGGTGGTGCCCACTCGACCACTAACTGACTTACTTGCGAACTACCGAGCAGATTGCGCACATATGTCAATACCTGCAGGCCCCCGGGATTGATCAGCCAGCTCAAGCCGGTCAGGCTTCCGGCCACCACCAAATGCCAGAGGGGCGGCGCTGGCCCGAAGGGATCCTGGGCCGCATCACGCCCGACCAGCACACGCCGTAGCGCCTCGCCCACAAAAGTCAGGCCGATCAACGCTCCACCGAGCACAAACGACCCGTGCAGATTGACCCAGAGTGCGCCAAGCAGGGGCAGGATCAAAAGTGGCAGCCAGAAACCGGGTTTGCGTGGGCCACGCGGCGTGCGCCAGACCGTCAACAGATACAGATAGCCCATAAACAACGGAATGGCGTAACTCTGTGGTCGCACCACCCAATTGTCAAACGAAGCAAAGACGGTGCCGAGCAGCAAAAAGCCCACACTGAGCCGCAGTTCGCCACTCTGACGGATACAGAGTTGGAGCAGCAAACCATAAGCCAGGGCCAGCATCAAGGCCTGCACAACCACCAGTAACGGTGCCCCACCAAGCTGAAACAGTGCATACAGCCCCACCTGGGCCAGCCAACTCTGGTTATAGAACGGCTGACCAGCCTGGCTATACGAAAAACCATCTACGGTTGGAATCTGACCGCTCGCCACAATCTCGCGTCCGGTTGCCATATGCCACCAGAAATCGTGGGGCGGAATAGGGGTCAACAGAACGCGCAGCGCAATCAGGGTTAGCGTAACCCCAATCCAAAGTTGATCTAGGCTCAGGCCACGTCTACGCATCAGGATTCCTTCGCCAGACCTCGCTGCGGCCATCGCTGAAGCTTTGTTGCCAGCCCGGCAGATTGGGCATTGCTGCAGCTAGACCGGGCTGGCGCTCGCGATCGAGCATAATACAGGCCAAATCATGGCGGGCTACGGCTGCTTCGAGGTCATCTCCACGCGAAATCGTAATATACTCACGCCAAAGCTCATAGGGAAACAGTTCGACCCGCGGATCAATGAAATGGCGGGCCTGGGGATAGAGCGCCCAGGCCGTATACGAGCCATAGCCCATTTCGTTGAAGATGCGGCCTGGGCATGGTTCGGCGAGCAGATGATCAACTGCGGCAAAAGGTGTGGCGGCACTAAAGAGTAACGGGGTCTCGATGTGGGGACTGAACTGTTCGCGGTAGGCAGGCGGCCAGGGCAATTTCAGGAAGGGCCATGGTTGGACGAGCAGCACTAGTCCGATCAACAGGGCCGCGAGAACCAGATTCGGGCCACGTTGGCGCATGATTGCTCGTGATACGTTTTGGCCTGGCCCCAAAACCTGGGCCACAATGGGCATGGCAACCATGCCAAACCAGACCACATAACGAATCCCGATGAAGGCTTGCCAGGCCAAGCCACAGACGAGAATAACGGCGGTAATGCTCGGCCGGCGGCGTGCAAAGGCAAACGCTGCGATCACAAATAAGACACTGAGATAAAATGTTGCCCCGGCAAGATCGCGTGGATTGGGCGATTGCCATTCACTGACCAACTGTTGACTAGACTGGTCGGTCAGCAAGGTCTGCAGATAACCAAAAATGCCGAGGCCAAGTGGATTGACGAACAGGGCTGCGCCCATCGCGACCAGCGTCAGATAGAGCGGCCCCAACTCGTGGCGCGCCAATGCTTCGGGTTGACGCAACAGGGTTCGCAGGCTTTCGCCGACGACAAACGCCCCGGTGATCAGAATTCCCATAATAAAGGCCCCGTGCAGATTGACCCACAGCGCCATCAAGAGGGGCAGCAGGATCAGCCAGCGTGGGGCGAGTTGCCGATCAACATAACGGCTAAGCAGCGTAAAGGTGAGCATAAAGGGCAACCATGACCAGTTTTGTGGTCGCGTGGTAAACGTGTTGATCGCCATCAAGCCAGCGAGTACGGTTACAAAGGCCGCCCAACGCCACGAACCACTCCGGCGCTGGGCTTCGATGGCAACGAGGGCATAGGCCAGGCTCCCACTCAGATTGCGGGCAACCCCAATGACCAGTGGGTGATCGCCAAGTTGGTAGAGCCAGAAAAAAAGCAGTTCACCCAACCAACTCTGGTAGGTATAGGGATGATCATGGGGCAAGGTCCAGGCAAACCGATTCGTGGTTGGCAACCCCTCGGTCGCCGTGAGTTCACCAGCCTTGAGGTGCCACCAATAATCATTTGGCTCAGTGACCGATAAACTCAGGGTGATCGCTACCATACACACCGCCGCGAGCGCCCAAAGCTGATCTAGGCGGGGTGCTGGGATGCGCCAGCGTTGCGGTGAAACGTGAGGATCCCGAGCCATTGGGGTCTCCTGTCGCGTTGAAAGCCAGCCTATGGCGTGATTGATCGTCGCCAGACTTCGCTCCGACCATCGCTAAAGCTTTGCCGCCAGCCCGACAGATCGGGCATTGCTGCAGCTAGACCGGGCTGGAGCGGTTGATCAAGCACTACGCAGCCCACCTGGTTGGCATCAAGAAACTCGGCGAGATCACGCCCTTCCGTAACCGCAATATACTCCTGCCAGCGCTCCCACGGGAACAGTTCGATCCGCGTATCAATAAAATGACGCGCTTGGGGATAGAGCGCCCAGGCCATGTAGGAACCATAGCCCATCTCATTGAAGATCTGACCAGAACACGGTTCAGCCAACAGATGTGCGACTGCTGCCACCGGGGTCGTAGTAGTGAAGGATTGGGGCGCACCGGGAACAGGCGCAAAGAGGGCTTGATACTCAACGGGCAACGGCAGATAGGGCTTAAACCAGGGCTGAAGGGCGATCACCCCAAGCGCCAAGAGGATCACGACTGCCAGATTAGCAGCCGTACCAGCACCGCGTTCACGACGTGACAGGCTTGGCGTGGCGTCGCCAGCCAGTTTGGCGGTTCCAAGGCTCTGGGCCAGGATCGGCATAGCCGCCATGCCAAACCAGACGACCGAGCGCGATCCGCCAAAGGCTTGCCAGAGCAACCCGCAGACCAGCAATAGATCGGTGAGCGTAGGCCGCCGCCGCCCGATCCCAAAGGCTGCCAAGAGTGCGAGCACGCCCGCATAGAAGGCCGCACCGGCGAGATCAGATTGACGGGGTGGCTGCCATTCGATGATCAAATTCTGGATCTGGTTACTTCCGAGAATCGTGCCCACATAGCCAAAAATACCTGGCCCAAGAGGGTTGAGCAAAGTTGCCAGCAGCATGGCGAGGGCCGCCAGATACAGAGGACGCAAGCGATACCAGGGCAAGGCATACGGATCGCGCAGCCAGCGGCGGAGCGTTTCGCCAACCACAAAAGCGCCTGCGACCAGCAGGCCCAGCACAAAGGCCCCGTGCAGATTAACCCAGAGTGCCATAATCACAGGAAGGACCACAAGCCAGCGCGGGCCAAGGCGTTGGCGAGTATAGCTCCCCAGGATGATCAGGGTAAGCATAAAAGGTAACCACGACCAGTTCTGGGTGCGAATAATAAAATTGTTGATTGACATCGCCGCAGCTAACAGAACTGCCAGCGCAGCCAGCCGCCACGAACCACTGCGTTGTTGGGCCTCCCAGACGACCAAAGCGAAGGTCATAGCCCCAAGCAGATTGCGGGTAAACACAATCAAGGGTAAGCCACCCAATTGGTAGAGTTGGAAAAACAACCACTGGCCAAGCCAACTCTGGTAGGTAAAGGGTGTTTCAGGTGGCACACCCCAGGCAAACATATTCGTGGTGGGTAAGCCTTCGGTCGCAATGATCTGCCCCACCCGTAGATGCCACCAGAAATCGTTGGGTGAGGTCGGGGCCATGCTGATAAAGCCTGCAATCAGGCTCAGGGCGAGGATTGCCCAGAGGTGATCGAGGCGCAACAATGGTAGCGTGCGGGTAGTTTCAGAAGGGGGATCTGGTGTTGGCATAGTACCGGGGTGTCAAGGCGTGTTACCAATGTGCGAAAGCCATACCAGGACTGATCAGCTACGTTTAGCCCATCGCGTCTGGTTCAGGCGATGGCTATAATACCATTATGGTATGACCAAACGGGCAGCATGTGCCATTGTTGATTCTGAAAGAGTTCCCATCAGCTTTGGGCCGAACCACAGCTGCATTACGCGAAACGAGGCAATCATGATCAGTTCCCCCCCCGCTAAGCAGCGCCTGGTGGCTCCTCCTACCATCGCGGTTGCTGATTGCACCGTCGTAGTGCCAACCTATAACGAGGCCGAAAACATTGGTGAGTTGATCCCGCACATCCTGGCGAACCCTCGCTTTCGGGTACTTGTGGTAGATGACAACTCGCCTGATGGAACCGGCACGCTGGTTGCCGAGTTTGCCGCCCACGAGCCGCGGGTTGGCCTGCTCAGTCGGGCAGGCAAATTGGGGCTTGGCAGTGCGTATCTAGCTGGCTTTCGGCGTGCCCTTGATGAAGGGGCCGAGTTTATCTTCGAGATGGACGCCGACTTTTCGCATGATCCACGTTACCTACCTGATCTTTTGGCTGCTGCTGAAGCTGGCGCCGATCTGGTGCTTGGGTCACGCTATGTCAAAGGCGGCGGCACCACTGATTGGGGCCTCGGGCGTAAGTTGATCAGCCGAGGTGGCAACCTGTATGCAGGGCTTATTCTGGGCTTGCCGATTGCCGATGCGACTGGCGGTTTCCGTTGTTACCGGCGGCGGGTGCTGGCCAACCTTGATCTGGGCAAGGTGCGCTCGAATGGTTACGCCTTCCAGATCGAAATGGCCTACCGTACTCGCAAAGCTGGCTTTACAATTACCGAAGTTCCGATCATCTTCCCTGATCGTCGGGTCGGCCAATCCAAAATGTCGCGCCGCATCGTGATCGAAGCTCTGATCAATGTCTGGAAGCTGCGCTTTGGCTTGATCTAAATGATCGTGCTACCGTTATAATCAGTAGCGTGGGTTCGGCTGCGTGCAGTGTTTGGACAGAGCGAAGGAGCTGCCTGTGTCCGCCGATGAGTTCCAACAAAAGATTGAGCAGGCTGTCGAAACGTACCGCGAAGCGCTTGAGCGTTCGCGCCGTGAGCTGAATGAGGTTGAAGTCCTGGTACGCCAGAGTAGTGTTGAGGTCGAGAAACTTTCGCAACGTGAACTCTCGGTCTCGAACCGGTTGCGCGATCTCGAAGTCAACCTCGAAAAGTATAGCAAGGACGAGATCAAGACCTTTTATACTACCGCCCAAGAAGTGCAGATGCGCCTTCAGATTATGCGCGGCCAGCTTGAGCAGATCCAGGCCCGGCGTGATGCGCTGCGCACCCGGCAAGGCATGCTGTCGGATGTGCTGAGCCTGTTGATGGATCTGGCGGGCATGATGAATGAGGGCGGTAGCACTAAGATCCAACAGTCTAGCCATGATGATATGCCAGATACCAATTCGGTCTTGGCGAATATCATCCAATCCCAGGAAAGCGAACGCTTACGCATCTCGCTCCAAATGCATGATGGCCCGGCCCAGTCTATGAGCAATCTGGTCTTGCGGGCCGAAATTTGCCAACGCCTGATTGACCATGATCTGGATCAGGCTCGCGCCGAGCTCAACAGCCTTAAAACGGCGATCAACGGAACCCTTCAGGATACGCGCAAACTCATCTTTGATCTGCGCCCGATGACGCTTGATGATCTGGGGCTGGTACCAACCTTGCGGCGTTATGCGACCCAGTTTGGCGAGAAGAGTAAGCTCGAGGTCAATCTGATGATCCAGAACCTTGAACAACGCTTACCAAGCCATTATGAAGTGACGATTTTCCGCTTTATTCAAGAAGCACTCAATAATGTGCTCAAGCATGCCAATGCCAACCAGGTACGGGTGCTGCTCGATGGGTCAGGTGGAACGTTGCAGATTATGATTGAAGATGATGGCAGTGGCTTTCATGTCACTGATACCCTGGCTCATGCGGGAACCCGTCGCAACATGGGCATTGCCAGTATGCGCCAACAAATCGAGGTCCTGCTACGTGGCGAGTTTGGAATCGAGAGTGCCATTGGGCGCGGTACCCGGGTTGCGGCTACGATTCCCTTACTGTAACCCTACGTTCAAGCGCTAGCTGGCTCTATGTTAGTGCAGGTGGTTTTGCCACCTGCACTGTTCGTTTTGGCGTGCTAAACGTACCGGAAATGCATGCTACCGAGAATTGCGTTGCATAACCATTTCTAAACATTCTAAGAATGATAACCGAATAGTCCGGTACTGCCCTACACCTGAGTACCCATTGCGGCTCAGTACCATGAGGCTATTGTTACCAAGGTCAGTAAAACCTATACTGTTGAATGTAGGCCGTTGCCTACACCACTACAAACGGAAGGGAGGTGACACAAATGCTTCGCAGCTTTTTCGCTAAGGAAGAAGGCCAGGGCCTCGTCGAGTACGCCCTGATCCTGGTTCTCATCGCTATCGTTGTTATCGGTATTTTGACTCTGCTCGGCGGTCAGGTTTCGGCAGTCTTCTCCGATATCAACTCGGGCCTCGGTACTCGCTAGTTTCACCGTTTGCCTCATTACCGTTCTATCTTACATTGTAGCCTAAGGAGAAAACCGATGCTTCGCAGCTTTTTCGCTAAGGAAGAGGGTCAGGGTCTCGTCGAGTACGCGCTCATTCTTGTTCTGATTGCTATTGTTGTTATCGGCATTCTGACGCTGCTCGGTGGCCAGGTCTCGGCTGTCTTCTCCGACATCAACTCGGGCCTTGGCACTCGGTAATCATCGGTTCTAGCCCAACCGGAATTTAACAGCACACCCCCCGAATTTTGGGGGGTGTGCTGTTGTTATTGCCTAGGTTCGTTTGCTTTTAGCGCACATTGGCCGACGCTTGGATGATGTCGCCAAAGGCCCCCAGGAAGGGGTTGTCGGCCCCACGGGCAAAACACGAGGCTAAGCCCGCCCCCAATACGGCACACGAGGGTGGGGTCGTTAAGGCGATGTTTTCGTTGGCCCGTTGCCAGACCAGAAAGTCCTGGCGGGCCCAGGTGGTCTGGAACAGGTTCAGGTTACGATTGAGGACAAACAGGCCAATCCGGCCTGGGCCCAGGGCAACGGCGGTGGGGGCTGAACCTAAGGTGACCACATTGCCGCTCTGGTCGTTCATGGCTACCGGGACATAGCCTAACCCACTCACCCGCTCGTTCTGGATCACGATCTCCTGACGTGAGAGTGAACCCTGGGTGTTGGCGACAAAACATTGGATGGTGCTATCCCCAGACCAGACCGCACAGGCTGGGGCCGCGCGCAGCTCACCCCCAAGATCGATCCAGTCTGACCAGCGCCCCGGCACCCAGCCCCGCCCGAACAGGCGTGCCCCGCCACCAACAACAAAGACCGCCAACTGGTCGTTGCGCGGCGAAACAATCACCGGGGCTGACCACGCATCACCGCCAAGTGGTTCACGGGCCCAGGCTCGCCCATCGTAGAAGAAGTGCCAGACCTGGCGATCGCCGTCAATCAGGGCAACACAGCTGATCCGCCCTACTCCCCACGAGGTACACGAAGGCGCCGAGCGCAAACTGACTCCCCGGAATGCATCGGGTACCCGCCAACTCGACCAGTTGCCATTCTCGCGGTAGTTCTGGAACAACTCACCGCTCCGTCCGCGTACAAACAGATCGAGTCGCCCCGGCCCCCACGAGACTGCTGCCGGAGCCGACGTTGCCTCGGCGCCCTGATTGGGCAGGGCGGCCATGGGACTCCAGGCTCCCAATCCGATCTGGGCCGCTCCGGTGCGAGCAGGTTCGGCTGCGGCAACGGGTGCAGCGACCGGCGCAGCAAGCAAGAGACCACTGGCGAGCAAGACAACAACGGCCAAGGCGTGGCGAAGCAGATACGAAGCAGCAGGCATGGCGATCTCCTTTGGGGTACAGTAGGGCTTATGGTAGCTGAGCCGCCGCTGCTGCGTCAAGGAGCCAGGTGACCTGACCAGTGCGTGGGGCGATCAACAGGGTGGGATGGGCTTGGGGATCATGTGAACCAGACAGCGCGGCCTGAACAGCCGGGGCTTTGTCGGCTCCGGCAACCAGTAGGTAGACCTGCGCGGCCCGGTTCAGGGTGTGCGCCGTCAGGGTGATGCGGGTGGGGGGCGGCTTGGGGGCATTGCGCACCGGGAGGACAAGGGCCTCGGGGGGGGCGTTTAGTTGCGGGAAGCCAGGAAACAGGGAGGCAGTGTGCCCATCTGGGCCCATGCCAAGCAGGGCGAGATCGATCTGATCGTCGTGAGCCGCTAATAAGGCGGCAACCTGTTGCTGGTAGACCGTGGCGGCTTGATCTGGCTCGTAATAGGTTGCTACTGGATAGACCTGGTCTGAGGGGATGGGAACATGATCGAGCAAGCTGATGCGGGCCTGCCGATAGTTGCTTTCGGGGTGATCAAATGGAACCAGACGTTCATCGGCCCAGATCAGGCTGAGTTTGGCCCAGGGCATGCGTTCACGCAAGGGCGACGCAATAAGGTGGGCAAAGACCCCTGGTGGAGCCGAACCACCCGAGATCACGACGAAGAGCTTAGGGCGGTGGGCGGCACGCTCAGCCAAGAACGTGGCAATGCGTTCGGCAGTCGCAGCCTGCAAGGTGGCGAGATCGGAATAGACCTGGGTGCTGGGCACAATCGGCATCGAAGCCTCCGAACGTGACTGATCGGGTCTTGCTGCTCATATCGTGTGATTATACCAATGCGGGCCGAATCTGCGGTATACTGCGGCTCACGATGATTGATGCTTCGATCCGGTAAGGTGGTACTGGACAGGGTTGCGCTGATCCACTACAGGTTCGATGCTTGGCTTAGGCCCAGTGAGGCATACCATGAACCCAGACGATCCACTTGATGACTGGCTGATCTGGTCAGCGATGACAGCCGAACGCCAACTGTTACCCCAGTTTCGGAACGAAGGGGTACGGGTGCTGGGTGATCTGGAAAAGAGCCTGGCTGCTCCGACCGACAATAAAGTCAGCTATGACCAGGTACGGATCGGGGTGTTTGGGCGTTTTGGTGGAGCGGTGCTGCAACCAAAAGAGGTTGAACGGGCCGAGAAGATCTTCCTTCAGATCTGGGAGCGTGGAGGCACGGGTTCCGAGATCGTGATGGAGGGGCTGATCGAGGCGTTGGCGCTAGCCGCGCAGCCGCGTTCGGTGCCTTTTTGGCGGCAGTTGCTGGATCTTAGCCGCCAGCGTGATCGCAGTGGTACCAAACGGCGCACGGCAGCGATGGCAGCCCTGACCTTTATTGCGATCAAGGCGCAGGATCAGGCTGCCGTGGCGGCTATCGTCGCAGCCTTAAATCACAAAAATCCTGAAGTGCGTTCATTGGCGATCTATTACCTGATCAGTTTCTGGCTCGTCGCCAAGACAACGCCCTCGCCTGAATTGGCAGCGCGGATTGGGGTGCTGGCCCAGCGCGATGCGGCGTTTGTGGTGCGCTTTCAGGCCCGTGAGGCGGTGCGGATCTTCGAACTACCCGTCCCCCTCGATCTGCCTGATGGGGTCTATCTGTTGCAGGTCAAGCTACGGCGTGATCCGGCCAGCCGCACGATTGCCATCCGTTCGGATCAGACCCTTGATGATCTGCATTTTGCGATCCAGGATGCCTATGAATGGGATGCTGATCATCTCTACACCTTCTACATGAATGGCAAACTCAATGATGAGCGCTTTGCCATCAGTTGCCCCGAAGAAGATGAGGGGTTTGAGCTAGGCCCCTGGTCGCTGATGAAGCCAGATGGTTTTGATCTGCATGACCAGACCCCGTTTGACGATGACGAACTGCTGGACGAGGCTGAGGAGGAAGCTGAGGATGATGATGAGGCGTTTACGGCTGCCAACATCCGTTTAGGCGAGTTGGGCCTGGCCCCTAAGCATAGTTTCCTCTACCTGTTTGATTTTGGCGACAGCCATCAGTTTACCGTCACCGTGATCGGGACGGCTCCGCGTGAGCCCGGGGTGGAGTATCCGCAGCTAGTTTCCGCCGAAGGTGAAGCCCCGCCCCAATATGACTATGAAGCCTGGGACGAGGACGATGAAACCTTGGATGACGATGAAGTGTAGGGTGCGCGGGTAGGATCGGCGGAAGGGATGCCCCAGGCGGCATCCCTTCCGGCTTGTTTGTCGTGTGCGGTTGGCCCATACGAACGCAGCAGGATCGGCAAACCGAGGTGCTGTTCCAGATAGTCCGGTAGGGCTGCGGCGCTGATTGGCCGAAGGACGGGTCGGCAACGCTGGATTAAATCAGTCAGGGCTTGCTGGTGGATCAGGTCAGGGCTACGTACGATGGCCAGATGCTCAAGGCGGGTGGCCTCGGTCTGATAGGCGTAACAGATCTGGGGCGCAGATCGTTCGGCGAGCCGATCAAGACAGGTCAGGGCCAGACCATCAAGCGGGCCGACGACGGCCAGGGCGTACCGCAGCAAAACCAGATCGAGCCAGCCAACCCGAAAGTGCTGTTGCCAGGGATGGGCCTGGTTGCGGGCGTCGGGGAGGGCGCGGGTCAGGGCTGGATCTTCGCTGGGCAGTGGCCCCGCCCCGTGGCGGGTGCTGTAGGCCCGGCTAATGCCAAGCCGGGTGAGGGGGCCGCTAAAGCCCGCTTCGGCGAGCAACTGGTTGGCATTAGCCAGGGTCGTGGTGCTCCAGGTGGTGTAGGGATGCAAGCCGTACCATTCATCGAGCAAGACCCCCTGGGCCGCTTCGAAGATCACGCTACCGGGACGGGCCAGGATCTGGGCCAGGTGATGATTGCCGACGATCTGGAGTTGGTCCGCGAGTTGGGCATAGGTCTCGGCCAGCCAGTCTGGTAGTGCGCGGTCGTAGAGCGGGGCTAATTCCTGGGCCACGGTTGCGGTGTCGGGGAGGCTAGGGCGCAGGGCTTCGAGTTTGCTGAGGGCCAGGGCGCGGGTGAACTGAAGCTTGGTCGCCACGGTGGCTGGGTCGGCGAGATCCCCCGCCCGCAGTACTCGCGGCCCGTAGCGCAACTGATCCTGCATCGTTTCACCGATACCCATGCCACAACTGCCATGGCGCTGATTGCCACGGGCTAGTTCCCGCAACCGGTTGATCGCCCGCGTGTACGGCGTCAGCACCAGGGCCTCGGCCTCGATCGTCGTACGAGCCAGGATCTCGGGGCAGCCCAGGGCGGCCAGGTGGGCCGCTTCGGTGAGCATCGCAGGCGGATCGATCAGCATAAACCGGCTAAGGTGGGTGGCGGCCCCGGCGAAGCAGCCACTGCCAAACTGCGAAAAGACATGCTCACGCCCGTCAGGGGTGACGACCCGATGGGCGGCTTGGGCACCACCATTGAAACGCACGACCGTATGGGCGGCTTCGGCGCGGGCCAGGTAATCGACCACCGAGCCTTTGCCCGCATCGCCGAAGCCAAGATCAACCGTGAGGATGGCATGAGTCATAGGTTTGGTTTCGGTTGGTGTAGGGACGAAGCACGTTGCGTCCCTACGGTGCTTACCCTGGCAACAAGGCCCGCTGGCGGCGGCGAGCATAGGGCGTCAGGGCGGCTGCAGCGGCGGCGGTAGCAGCGCGACTAGCCCCGGCATCAGCCAGGTCGTCGGCCCCACTGTTTAGGTTGTCAAGGGCACCTTCGCACAGCCCAATCGCCAGGGCGATCGTTTCGCAGACCGCAGCTTCGTCTTCGAGTAGCAACACCCGCTCGCCGAGCAGTTCGCGCCAGTGCTGCTGGATGGCCGGGTCGCGCCCGTGCGAGGTATTGGTCGGAATGATATGGAAACACTCGTAGCGGGCTTCGGCTTCGGCAATGATCTGGGCGGTCGCAATGTCGCGTTCAAGCGGATCGCCCAGCAGATCACGCACCTGGCGGGCGCGTACTGCGGCATAGGGCTTCTCGTCGCCGATGGTGAAGAGGTAGCCCTTGCGGCGACGGCGCTCGAAACAGTCAATCGAAGTGTGGCGGGCCATCACATAAAAGCCAAGTTCGTAACTTTCGAAGACCTGCCCCCCTCCGCCGCCCTCAAGTACAATTTTGCCGAGGTCGTCATCCATTTCGAGGCCCGACTCGAACTGGCCGATCTGCAAGGGCACCTGGTCACAGTAGGCATCACCGACGGCCCCAAACAGAATCTGGGGATGGGCGACATAACCCTTGACGATCAAGACCCGCATTAAGGCCCCGAGTTTGGCCTGGAGAATCCGGGGCACATTGCCCATCGAGCCGGTAACATCAAAGATGACCGCAATCGCGAGCGAGTCGGGGTGCTCGGCACTGTCGCGGCTCTCGCGGATCTTGCCGAACAGATTCATCTGGGGATGCACTGCAAGTTGGCCGGTCGCGTGGACGTGATCGTTGTAGCTGAAGGCCGAGCGCCCACTGGCGCGGCGATCATCTTGCCGTGAAGCGTAGGCGTGGTCGCTCCAATGTGAATGGCCCATGGTTGTCTCCTGTGTGACGACTGAATAGTGTTCGAGTGACACTTTTAATTTAGTGTGTGATTGACAAAAAGTCAAGTGAAGAAATTGTTAAAATAACAAAAAGTATTACAGCCGTAGGGAGACTCGCGCATACTGCTGCAACACTTGTAATCAACCCGGCGTCATAGCACCAGAGCGCCAACGGGCTTACGCAATGGGCGAGGGCCAGCGCGGCGCACACCAGTGAAGGAAACGACCATGAATCTCAACCAGCAACAGGCACGTATGGCCGGCCTGGCCCTGATCGTCCTTGGCGTGATGGTAATTTTCAATTTGTGGTGGATGCTGCCAGCCGCGTTGATGGCTACGGGTGGCGTGGTGATCTACCGCCGCCAGCGGGCACTTGGGCGGACTGGCGAAGCGGTGCAGGGGGCCTTGTGGGGCTTGGGCCTGGCGCTGCTGCTCGTGCTTGATTTTGTCTTCCCAGGCGTTTTGCTGCTTGGTGGGGCAAGCCTGCTGCTGCGGGGGCGTGAAGCCGCTGCCGAAGCACGGGTCTTTGGGGTGATTGGCAGCCTGAGCCGCCGTCGCAATGTGCGTCCGACCCCGGTGATGGCTGCGCCGCAGCAGAATATCAATGCGCCCGATCAGCGTGTAACGGTGGTCGAGCGCCGCGAGGGCTAGGTTCAATCTTCTGACACCAAAAAAAGGTAGGGTGGCAACCCCAAAGGTCGCCACCCTACCTTTTTTGGTGTCACCGTCCCGGCGGAAACAGTGCTAGTTGGGTTGTGCCATAATCAGAGCTACGCGCCGGATGGGCTTGCAGCGGCTTCGCTGAGTGTAGATCGTTCGGGCGCGGCTGCAAATGATGTTTCTCACACCACACATAGAAAGTGGAGGATGCCATGATGGTGGCAACCAGTTTTGACGATCTGGTAGCGCAGGTGACTATTCCTGAGGATGGCACGATCAGCCGGACGATCTTTCAGGATGATCAGGTCAAGGTGGTCTTGTTTGGGTTTGCTGCCGGGCAAGAGCTATCCGAGCATACGGCCTCAACCGCAGCGATCTTGCACATTGTGCAGGGGCATGCGACGGTTGGCCTTGACATCGAATTGCTTGAGGCTGGCCCCAATGCGTGGATTCATATGCCACCACGCATGCCCCATAGCATCAAGGCACGGACGCCGGTGGTGATGCTGTTGATCTTGCTGAAGGCAGCGGCTGGATAGGACTACCGTTGGAATTGTTATGCTTCGTGCATTGGGATGCGATGCTTGTGATCCTGAACGGAGGCACAGCCGGAGTGAAGGATCTCGGCGTCCTGATGCTCCGAGATGCTTCGCTGCGCTCAGCATGACATAGCTTATGGGCGATCAACGTCCAACGGTCGTAATTGTCTCTGGAGCTAAGCATGTGCCTGCCGCAACGATAGCGCCGCGCCCAATGATCGACCCACGGGTGATCAACTGTTCACGGCTCAGGCTACCGTGTACCTCGGCGGCGGGTTGCAGGGTCGGGTTAGGGGCAGCCTGAAGAGTCGCCCCGGCCCCAATTTGGGCCTCGGCCTCGATCCAGCTATAGGCGATCTGGGCGGCGGGGCCAACCTGCACCCCCGCTTCGAGTACCGAGGCGCTAATGGTGGCGTCGGCCCCGATCTGGCAGTGCGGGCCGATCACCACTGGCCCAACCAGGGTGGCGCTTGAGGCAACCGTAGCTGTGGGATGCACCACCACCGACCCTTGCGGTTGGCGCATAGCCAGAAATAAGGCTGCACTGAGGGCTTCCCAGGGGTTGCCAACTGGCACCCAGTAGCCGGTGCAGCGATGAGGATAAGCTGGTGTGCCTGCCTGGGCCAGGGCACCAATTAGGTCAGTGAGTTCAAGTTCGCCCCGCGTTGAGGGCGTGATCTGGTTCAGAAGCGGGAAGACGGCCTGATCGAACTGGTAGATCCCCGGATTAGCGAGCGCATCGGGGGGTGGGTCACTGGGTTTTTCGTGGATCCCTTGCACGACCCCAGCACTGATCTGGAGCACCCCGAAGGCGCGGGCATCGGCGACGGGCAGACCGGCGACGGCATACCGTCCGGCGGCGGCCACGCCAAGCAGATCCTCACGGGCAATCAGGTTATCGCCATAGAGCAAAAAGAAGGGCTCGTTGATCGGGCCAGCCGCCAGCACCGCCCCGGCGGTACCATTGACAACACTCTGGTGGACATAGCGCAGCTTGATACCGTGATAGGCTGCGCCAAAAGTCGCCTCGATCTGTTCGGCCCGGTAGCCCACCACCAGCGTTACGGATGTGACGAGGCCCACCAATTGATCGAGGATATGGGCAAGCAGGGGCCGATCAAGCAGGGGCAAAAGTGGCTTGGGGCGATGCAGGGTCAGGGGGCGGGTACGGGTCGATTCGCCGGCGGCCAGGATTACGGCATGGCGGGCAGCCCTGGTCATAGCTGACTCCTTGTGGTACGCAGTGTGCTTCCGCAAGGATACCAGGGTTTCTGGATTTTAGATTTTAGATTTTAGATTTTAGATTGTCGGTTTTGGAGGCACGAAGACAGTTTATGCCGAGAGTTGTTGGGCCAACAGGATCGCCTGGGCTACTTCGCGCATGGTTTTGCGGCTATTCATAGCCAGTTGCTGGATCTTGCGAAAGGCTTCGGACTCGCTCATGCCCTGTTGATCCATCAGAGCACCCTTAGCGCGCTCAACCAGTTTGCGGGTCTCGATCCGATCACGAAGTTGGCCCAGTTCTTTGCGCCGGCTCGTCTGTTCATTCCAGCGCGCCAGGGTCACCTCGATCAGGGGCATCAACTCGGCATCGCGAACGGGCTTAATCAGATAGCCAAGCACGCCGGCATCACGGGCCTGCTCCACAAGTTCACGCGAGCTATACGCCGTGAGTAGCAGCACGGGGGCCAGAGTTTCGTCACTGATCTGGCGTGCAGCGCTAATGCCATCAAGATGGGGCATCTTAATGTCGAGCAAGACCAGATCGGGACGGATCTGACGGGTCAAATTGATCGCACTCTGGCCATCACCAACTTCACCCACAACCAGATAGCCCTGCTCATTCAGCGTTTCGCGCAAATTCATGCGGATCAGTGGTTCGTCATCAGCGATCAGGACACGGGTCGTCATACCGGAACTCCCTAAAAAAAGAATCAGCCCCACACAGCGCCATCACGGCGCAGGAGGGGCTTCGATGCATCCAAAGCTGCGGTATAAGCCAGTATAACGAACCCGCTAGGGTGTAGCTACGGATTGATCATCCAAGCCGATCCTCGTGCAGACTGGATAGAGGATCCAGCTAACACCGGGTCACGGCCAAACGGGCTTAATGGTCAACCTTGATTGTTGGTTTTGCGGCTCGCTTATGGGGGAGGCCCGACACATCATAGACCCGATGGGAGCGGGCGAGCGGAACACGGAGGCTGAGCAACAGGCCATACCAGGGCACCGTGAGTTGTTGGAGGCCAATCACGGCTTTAGGCCAACTCCGCCATTTGAAGACTCCTGAGACAACCTGGCGCAAGCCCTGGCTAAAGAGCCATTCACCGAGCAAGACCAGCCCGCCAAGATCACCATAACGCAGATGTTTGCCGGCTGCCGCGCCGGTTCCGATCGCATAGTTATGCAAGGAACGGCGTACCTCGGGCCAGGAACGCCACTGGCGATGGTAGAGCAGGGCGTGCGGTGTATAGGCGATCTGGTAGCCTTGGGTAAGAATACGGTAGCCGAAGTCACGATCTTCCCAGGAGCGGAGTGGCCCGCCGACGCCTAAGGCTTCATCAAAGCCACCAAGTTGTCCCCAGCTGCTACGGCGCAACCCCATACTCGCCCCATGCCCAAAACTCAGGTTAAAGCGATTACGCTGATACAGCGCCGGATCGGTATTCAGTTTGGTTGCCAAATCCAGGCCCGGCAGGCGATCAACGGTATGTTGCCCATCGGTGTGATCGGGCAAAATACGCCCAAAGACGGCCCAGATCTGGGGGGTTGCAAAAGCGGCTACCATCGCCTGGGCCCAGCCTGGCTCAACCCGACAATCATCATCGGTGAACAGGACATACGGGGCAGTGCCCAGACTAATCCCAAGATTGCGTGCCGCGCTAATGCCCCGCGGCTGGGTGTGGATATAGCGTAGGCGCGGATCGGTTGCTGCATGGGCCTCAACCACCTGGCGCGTGCGCTCATCATCGCTCTGGTCAACCACCCAGATGGTCACATCTACCCCACGCAAGTCGCGGACACTTTGCAGTGCCGTCCCGATCAGATCAGGACGATTTCGCGTTGGAATGATCAGATCGACCACTGGAAGCGAAGCTTGGCTCATTGCATATCTCGGTTTCCGTGCATACCACATTGCGCAAGTTTGAGCTTGGCTGAACCTAGCGACTTAGCTACGCAGGGCCGTCTGATCAGGGGTGTCAGCCGCTTGGCCCAACGCGATATCCCAACGAAATGGAGGGCGCAGATCGCCGTGGGTAGGGCGAGCGGCAATAATCTCTAGCGAATAGACCTGCCAATGAAAATCGTAGGTGTAGGTCCAATCGTGCTCATACAAACCAACATTGACAAAATACTCACCACCAGCAAGATCCAGTCGGTCAATCTGCAAGCGCAGCCAACCGGTGCCAACAAGCTCAGGCAGGGCTACTCCTGCTTCGTCTGTATTCAGATCAAAGCAGATCTGCCCATCGGCTCGACTAACACTTACACTTGCAATTGGTTCAGTGATTGGATTGGTGGCCTGGTAGGCAAATTCAACGACGAGACCCGCGCCACCCTGGATTTGACTAATCGGCGTGCCCTGAAGACTAAGCAGACGCACCTGCGTAATCTGGATCTCTTGCGAGCCAAACCGATTCTGGTTAATCTGGAGGGTACGCCCATCACCAAGATCCACGGTAGGAAGATTGGTCGGAGTACGTTCGCGGGTCGTGACATCCATCGAAGCAATATAGGCTTCGAGCACCTGTTCGGTCGGTCCGTGGCTGACGACCTCGCCATGGCGTAGCCAGATCACTTCATCGCAGAGGCTACGGATCTGGCTGGGATCATGCGAAACAAGCAGAATGGTACAGCCTTGTTGCTTGAAGCGGGCAATCCGATCCATACACTTGCGTTGAAAGGCCAGATCGCCAACCGCCAAGACCTCGTCAATTAACAAGATCTGGGGATCAATATGGGCGGCGACTGCAAAGGCGAGGCGCATCTGCATGCCCGAACTGTAGGTGCGGAGCGGGCTATCAATAAAGTCCTCAAGCTCGGCAAAGGCCACAATCTCATCAAAGCGTTCGGCGACTTCGCGGCGCAACATGCCCGAGATGACGCCCGCGATGAAGACATTCTCGCGCCCGGTCAGATCAGGTTCAAGCCCTGAGCCAAGATCAAGCAAGGCCCCGATGCGCCCATGAGTCTGGACGCGGCCGCGGTCGGGCAAGCCAACCCCGCCGATTAGGCGTAACAGGGTTGATTTGCCGGCCCCATTCGGCCCAATAATGCCTACCATCCGCCCCGGTGCCACCTGAAAACTTACATCACGCAGGCCCCAGAAACTCGTCGCCGCGCGGTTACGAAAGCCGCGTAACAGCAGTTCTTTGAGCGTCGAGGGACGTGCCCCACGGCGCTCAAAGCGTTTGGCCAGCCCGTGAACTTCAATCGCCGTCGCACTCATCAGACCTCCTCGACGAAGCGGGCACTGGCGCGCTGAAAGTAGGTATAGCCTAGTCCGAGCAAGCCCAGGGCTAAAATGGTAATCACCAGCAAGGGGCCAAGCGCTGGCATATCGCCTTGGATCAGCAAGGCACGATAAGCGGTGAGCAGGTGCGCCATCGGGTTGAGGTTATAAATAAACTGATACTGCTCAGGAATAGCATTGGCACGGTAGAACACCGGGGTTAGATAAAAGAGTAGCAACATTATCACACCCAGCATGTGCTGGGTATCACGAAAGTTGACGTGGGTTGCAGCAATAATATAGGCGAGGCCCAGCGTTAACAGGAACTGGATGAGCATAATCACGGGTAGAGCGAGAATCCCCAGGTGTAATTGGCCCCCCGTTAAAACAAGGGCCACCAACAAGATGGGAAAGGCGAGCAAAAAGTGGATCATGTTGGTTGCCACCGTAACCGCAGGCAGGATTGCTACGGGAAAACCAGGCCGCCGAATCAAGACTCGATTATCCACAATCGAGCCTGCAGCCGAAATGAGACCATTTTGAAACCAAGCCCAGGCCAAAACCCCTACAAACACAAAAACGGTATAGTTGGGAATATTGAGGGGCAGAACCCGATTAAACAGAAACGTAAAGACAAGGATCTGGGCCAACGGATTGACCATAGACCAGCCAATTCCCAGCCACGAACCTTTGTAGCGCAATCTGAGATCGCGGTAGACCAACTCGCGCAGGAGATCACGTATATACAGTAGACGTGTACCGGAGCGGAGTGATTGGAGCGTTACCATACATCTGATCGAGGGTCAGTCGCCCTCGCTCCTAAGTGGTCTGGGAAACACGTTTTCCGATAATAACCACCGAGACACAGAGAACACAGAGGTCTTTTATAACGTATCTGGACGACAAACGTGTACCAGATACGTCATACACGATACGCGACGATAGAGTAACCTAAACTGGTGTTTTATCCGAAACTACAGGTGAATCCTGGGCATCAATCACCGTTGGCTGACGCAATGGCACAGAGTCAGTGCCTAGTGAAGAGCGCTGCGCCGGGGGAATATACGGATCGCTCCGCCCAAGTTCGGCAACCCGCTTGAGCGAACGGAAGTATCCCCTTGTCCCTGCGAGATTACCAACGATCTCGTTCAGGGTAAGCCACAACGAATAGTCAGGACGACCACGAAACTTCTGCTTCGCATGATGTAACAAGGCGCGCACATGGAAACGCGGCAACTGAAAGAGGAGGTAGGGCACAACCCGCACATCCCCATCATTGACCAGAGTCGTGAGATGATAGCCAATATGTCCCCGGCTGTAGTTATAGATCTGTCGGCGCAGTGACTCCATATCACGACGGTGGCGATGCCAGAGATACGAGCGCGGCTCGTAGACAATCGTATAGCCAGCCTTCAATACTTTGTAGAAAAGATAGGTATCTTCACCACAGCCAGTAGGCGTGCCTGGGCCAAGGCTCTCATCAAGCAGGCCAATCTCTGGGTGATAAAAAATCGAAGCCCGGAACGCTGCGTTCGCAGTTGCGCCCAGATTCCAGGTTGGAGCCGCAGTGAAACGGAAGCTACGCAGCCAAGCAGTCGAAAATTCCCGCCGTTCAAAGCCTCGTCCAAGCCCTCCGTAGCGCTCAAACAGATGCTGGGCGCGAGTCTCGAGTTGGAGTGGCAAGACATTGCCGGTCACAATCATCACATCAGGGCGCGCAAAGGGGGCAACGAGCTGCTCGAGCCAATCGGGTACTACGATCACATCATCATCGGTCATGACCACAATATCGCCAGTGCTGGCTGTCACGCCACGATTACGGGCATACGATAGGCCGCGCCGGGTTTCACTGACCAAGATGACCGTAGGAAAATCAGCGACTACGGGTGGAGTTTGCCCCGAAGAGGGGTTGTTATCTACGACAATTAATTCAGTCTGATTTGGATCGGTATGGGCAACCAGACTCTGGAGGCATGCCCGCAGGTCGTCGGGCCGATCAAGCGTCGCAACTACCACCGAGATCCGTTGGGTGGATGCGCCAATCGCGTTAGGCTTGGCGACTGATGGCGCATAATGCTCACTCAAGATCCTATTCGCCTCTTCAACGGCTTGCGCACTGGGCTGGCCTACGCGTGGAACCAGCAGATCCAGATAGAGGTAATCTACGATTGCCATCCGGATCCGTTCAAGGCTGAGGGGCAGATAACGATTGGGGAGGCTAAAACTCCCGATGGGAATGCCATCACGTTGAATAATGAGGTTCACATTGGGGTAGTCTGTCACATCGGTGATCGGAACAAGCGGTTCATTTAATTCGATTGTTCTGACGGCGCTTGCCCGTGTGCGTAGACCGGGACGAGTCTGATTGGATACGCGCAGTTGATCGATAGTTTCATCGAAGGGTTGGCTTAGCTTGCGGGCATTAATGCGGGCCTGTGGATAGCATCGTAAGCCAACCATCACTCCGCGTACTTCGGCGAGCACTAATTGCCGTGAACGAAACACCTCATGGGGGCGAATAAACGAGAGAATGAAGGATCGCACATACCAATACCAGAACCACCAGAGGCCCAGACGGAGGATTGCCAGGCGTTCATCGGGGAAGTTGAGGAAACTGCGTGCCAAATAAGCATAGAGGCCAACACCATTATTGGCGATCTGTTCTTGAAAGCGTTTCTGATCACGGCGATGGCGGTGACGCACCAGGGCGCGTGGTTCATAGACAATCGGGTGCCCGGCTTTGATCACCCGGAAGTACATCTCGAGGTCGCCGCCGCCGTTGGTGATGGTACCAACATCGAGGGCCGGGTCAAACTGCCCGATTTGGTCAAAGATAGCCAGCCGATAGGCCATATTCGCCCCGGTACCAAACTGACCAGTTCCAGCATAGTTGGTAGCGGCCCGTTCACCACCAGCCAAATTGGCATGGAACCAGCGCTGCACATAGCCCTTTCCGAAGCCCCCATAGCGCTCGAACAAAAATTGTGGTTCAGTTTCAAGTTCATACGGGGCAACCAGGCCCGTCATGGCCATCACGCCGGGATTTTCGGCGAAGAGCTGCCCAATCGCCCGTGCCCAGAAGCGATCCACAATCACATCATCGTCGGTGTAGGCCAGGATTTCGTGGCGGGCCGTCGTGATCGCCCGATTGCGGGCCCAATCCAGCCCTGGCCGTGGCTCGCGCACATAACGGACGTGGCTCAGTTGCCCAAACCGCTGCTGCAAAGCCCGTTCGGTCTCATCATCGGGGGGCGCATTGTCCACCACAATGATTTCGAGTTCACCGGGATAATCGAGCCCGGTCAGAGCCTCGACACAGACCAAAATATCGTCGGGGCGATTGCGGGTACAGACGGCAACACTGATTGAGGGCCAGGGGCCAGCGTAGGCAGGGGTTGGCAAACTGTTTAGCAGGGCGTCGGCTGACCAATTGTGATCGGTTTGGGCCAATAAACCAATTAGATGCTGGCGCAATAGTGGCCAACGTAACTCCTCGCTGATCACCCGGTGAAGCTCAGTTGCGGCAATGCGTCCAGCCACAACTGGCAACTCGACTTGACCAATCGGCGTGGTATGGAGCCGAACTAACATCCGTGCGCTGCCATAGCCATCCAAACCGACGAGATCGGTAAGTGGTTGGCTCAATTCCAGATCGACAATTTTGATGCGCTGAAACATGGACTCGATTACCCCATTGTGCTAGGTGAGCCACACATGACGCCCAAACAGGGGACTGTACAATGATACTTATCAGAAACTAGCTTATCCTGCCCTATGCTACGGGGCAAAGATGAACAAAACCTTGCCTTTGGCACGCGAACATGTTCACAAAGGTATGAACTTTATGCCACGACTTTTTTGCCTAATACGCTGTTGCAAGGCACTAGTATCGGATCTACATCAAGCCGGTGGTAGGTCGAGGCAGTGAGGCTGAAGGCAAAACCAGTTTGGGCTATGATGACAATCTACACAGATCAGGACAGTGGCGTGACCCCATGGCCGGCTGTGATATGACCCAGGCTGAGGCGCGCACCCTGTTGGACAAAGCCACCCCTAAAGGGATTTTCGGCCATAAACATGGGGGTATCGAGATCAACGAAGCTAAAGCCACCCAAGCCCGCGGCAAAGTGGGCCGACATGGTCATCGCGAGGATCGATTCGACATTGCCCCCGATCATCAGGCCCAGCCCAGCGGCGCGGGCGATCGCGGCAATTTCGAGCGCTTCGACCACCCCACATTTCATCAGTTTGATGTTGATCACCTGCGCGGCGCGCTCATAGGCTAAGCGCAAGACATTGGCGGGGCTGGTTGCGGTTTCGTCGGCGGCAACCGGGGCACCACCCCAACGGGCGAGTTGGCTCAGTCCGGCCCAATCATCAGCGGGGACGGGCTGTTCGATCAGGGCCGGACGAATATTTTGGGCACCCAGGGCGCCGAGCAGTTCAAGGGCGCTGTCGGCGCTCATACCGCCATTGCCATCAAGGATCAGGGGCGCATCGGGCGCGATGGCGTGGATCGCGATTAGACGCCGCAGATCAAGATCAAGGTCACCGCCGCCAACTTTGACCTTGATCGTTTTGATGCCCCGTCCGAGAATATCCAACGCGGCAGTACTGGCCGCTTCGACACTGCCGGTCGTAATCGTCATATCAGTTTCGAGTGCGGTGCTTGCGCCGCCAAAAAAGGCATAGAGCGGCAAGCCCGCTCGGCGGGTCAAGGCATCGAGGAGCGCGGTCTCGATGGCACAGCGGGCACTCCCGGCTCCCCCGATCAGATCACGCAAAGCGAAGGCCAGATTGCGCCAACTATACCCATCGAACCCTTCGACCACGGGGCGCACCTGTTCGATCGCCGCCAGAGCACTGGCTTGGGTTTCGCCATTGTAGGCTTCGAACGGGGCCGCCTCGCCATAGCCCCGCGTTCCATCGGCTAGCTCAAGCGTTACCAACAGATTGCGGGCCAACGCTTGGGTCCCGCCCGAAATGCCAAACGGTGTGATTAGGGGAATATCGAGTGGCGTAACCTTCAGGGAACGAATAATTGTAGGGGTGCTCATCTTCGAGTCCTTGTTGCTTAACGGCGCTGCATGCGCAAATAAGCGGTGATGGTAAGCAAGACGATGGCGGCTCCGACGATCTGCCAGAGTGAACTGAGCCGTTCGCCGAGCAGCAGGGCAGCCAGGATCATAGTGGCGACCAGGCGCCAGGCCATGGTACTACTCACCAGGGGTGCCCCGAGGTGGCGCAGGGCGCTGATTTGGGTCAGGTTGGCCCCTAGCAGAACGAAGATCACAAAGCCAAGAAAGGCCATCCAGTCGTTGGTGCCGATCACGGCAAACCGGCCCCAGTCTTCGCCGATGATCAGACTGATGACGCCGGTGGTCGCGGTGAGGGCGACGAGTTGCACGAGCAGCACGGCTTCGCCGGACACGGCATCTTTGACGGTACGTGGTACCAGGATCATATAGGCTGACAACGAAAGCGCCGAAACCAGGGCCAGGCCAATCCCAAGCAGATCGCCGCCCGCCAGGGCCAGACTGACGCCATGACCGCCAATCTCGCCGCTCATCATCAAGAGCGAGCCGAAGAGCGATAGGCCAATCGCGGGCCAGATAAAACGCGGGAGCCGTTCACGGAACAGGCCAAAGCTAAGCAGCGCGACGATCAGTGGGGTCATCAGCGTGATCAACTGGACATAGATCGCCAGGGTAAACCGGGCGGCTAGCACATTCGTGATGGCCCGCAAGACAACCACCAGGGCGAAGGCCCAGATGACATGGGAACGTAGAAACGTCGGCGTGATCCGCCCCCAGATGAAGGGAAGAAAGACCAACAGGGCGATCAGGTTGCCCAGGGCCAGAATCGCCATGCTGGGCAGCATACTCACAGTTTGCAGGTAGCGGGCCAGTACGGGGTAGGCCCCCCAGCCCGTATGGGCCAGGACGGCTGAACCCATCCAGAGCCAGGTGAGATTAGGGCGTTCGCTGGTGGTTGGCGCGCTTGGCAGGGGTGTGACGTTGCTCATAGGACCGATCGAAACCTTTCTGAGTGGAAAACGGCGCGCCATTGCGACAGCGGACATTATAATCTGCTCTGGTAACAGCGAGAAGGGCTTGATGGATTGCGATCTGGCTACAGGTGTGGAATAATAGAATATACGTGCGATAATGGCTTACCGCAGCAAGGTTACAAACCTATGATCTTACTTCAGGATCTGTTGGCTGTTGGTGGACAATTGGCTGGGCCGGTCAGAAGCGCGCAGTTCAATGATTGGTGTTACGACTCGCGGTTGATGGTGCCGGGGGCCTGCTTTATTGCCCTGCGTACGCCACGGGCCGACGGCCATGATTTCATTCCAGCCGCACTCGCCGCTGGGGCCACTGGAATTCTGTGTCGGTGGCCGCCTGCCGATCCAGGTGATGCGACGATCATTGTGGCCGATGACCCGGAAGCCTTGCTGCAACGTTGGGCGGCGGCGCGGCTGGCGGCGGTCAAGCCCAAGGTGATTGCGGTTGCTGGCAGTGTTGGCAAAACCAGTACCCGGCGGGCGATTGCGGCTGTGTTGGAGCAGCTAGCCCCTACGTTTCAGAGTCGCCGGAGCTTCAATTCGTTGCTGGGTCTGCCGATCGCCTTGGCCCGGCTGGAGGATCAGCATCGTTATGCCGTACTCGAATTTGGCAGCGAGCGCCCCGGTGAATTGAACCAACTGGTGAAGCTCTTTCCACCTGAGATCGTGGTGCTGACCCGGTTGGGCGAGGTTCATCTGCGCGGTCTGGGTGATCTGCGCGGGGTGACGACTGAATATGGCAACCTGGTGCGGGAGCTCGCTGCTGGCGTGGATCTGGTCTTCAATGGTGATGATCCGCGGGTCGGCGGCATCGGCGGTGATCGGTCGTGGCGGGCAATGGAGCGGGCTGTCGGGTACGGTCGGGGCAAGCGGGCTGATGTACGCGCCAGCCATGTGCGCTATGCGCTTGATGGCACTCGCTTCCGGTTGCACCATGAACTATTTGGTGAGATGGAAGAGGCGTTTGTGCCCCTGTTGGGTCGCCCTGGCCTCGAAGCCGCGCTGGCAGCCGCAGGGGTAGGCATTATCTATCACATCGCGCTGGATCAGATTGTCAAGGCGCTGGCGACGCTGGAACCACCCGCCGGGCGTTTGCGTCCCCTAACGGGCCTGAGTGGGGCGACGATCCTTGATGATAGTCTGGGGGCTTCGCCGCCGTCGGTGCGGGCTGCCTTAGAAACCCTGGCCGCGCTACCGGCGGCGCGCCGGATTGCAGTGCTCGGCCCCCTGGCGGGCCTGCCGCCCGGGGGCGAAGCACCGTTTTACCATGAACTGGGCACCCGGGCCGCGCAGGCGGCGGATCTAGTTGTGTGCAAGGGTGATTGGGGTGTGGTGATGAGCCGCGCCGCCCAGGCCCAACGCCCTGATCTGCCGATCACGATTGCCGACACCACCGCTGGTTTGCTGACGGCACTGCCCGCCGATCTTGGGAAGGGTGATCTGGTCTTGGTGACGGGTGATGCGGTCGCTCGCATGGAACGGGTGGTCAAGGCGTTGGTGGTGGGCGAGCCAGCCCCTGGTGCGGCTCCCATGACGACTGACGAGTCAAATCCTGTCGAGCCAGTTCCGACCCCGGCCATCGTGCGTCAGGAAGCGACCTGGCACAGCGTACGGATTGGCATGCCCGACCGTCCAACCTGGCTCCAGGTTGACCTTGATGCGCTGGCGGGCAATGTCGCCGCCTTACGCGCTGCTACCGCCACCCCGGTGATGGCGGTGCTGAAAGGTGATGGCTACGGCCATGGTGCGATTCGGACTGCGCGGGCAGCGCTGCGGGGTGGGGCGGCCGCGCTGGCGGTGGCAACCCTCGGTGAAGCCCGGCTTATGCGCGAACAGGCCATCCAGGCTCCGATTTTGCTGCTCGGGTATCTGCCGCCCTGGCAGGCCGACGAAGCGGTGCGGCTCGATCTGGAGTGTACGCTGTTTGATCATGATCTGGCCGAGGCCCTGGCGGCTGCAGCGCAGAACCAGCAGCGCCCGGCTCGGGTGCAGATCAAGGTAGATACTGGTATGGCTCGGCTGGGGCTGCGGCCAGACGAGGTTGGGCCGTTTCTGGCCCGCTTGCGTGACCTGTCCGGGCTACACGTGACCGGGATCTACAGCCATTTTGCGCGGGCCGACGAAGCCGATCTGGGTCCGAGTGAAGCCCAATTGGCCCAATTCGTGAACCTGTTGCAGAGCCTGACCGCTGCAGGTATGCGCCCACCACTGGCCCATATCGCCAATAGCGCGGCTGCCTTGCGCCTGCCCGCGTCACGGCTCGACATCATTCGGCCCGGTTTGGCCTGTTATGGCCTGAGTCCTGCCGCCGATCTGCCCTTGCCCGTCGGCATGCGTCCGGCACTCAGTCTGCACAGCGAAGTTGCCCAGGTGCGTGCCCACCCCGCTGGCACGCCGATCTCGTATGGGGCCACCTATCACACTCCCAAGCCCGCCCTGATCGCGACGATTCCGGCGGGCTATGCCGATGGCGTGCGGCGCAGTCCAGCCTGGCAACACATTCTGGTACGCGGTCAGCGTGCGCCTATTGTAGGCCGGATCTGTATGGACTCGTTGATGGCCGATGTGAGCGCGATTGACGGGGTGCGTCGTGGCGATCCCGTGGTGCTGATCGGCAGCCAGGGGGAGGCCCGCATTACGGCCGAGGAGGTTGCGACCTGGTTGGGCACGATCAGTTACGAGGTCTTGACCGGGATTTTGCCCAGGGTACCGCGTGAGGTTGGGGAATAGCTACCCCAACCCATGTTGCTGGGCCCAGAGCGCGGCCTGGGTGCGGTCACGCACATCAAGCTTGCTTAAAATATTGCTAATGTGGTTCTTGACCGTGCCAACGCTGATCGCCAGGCTCTCGCTAATCTCCTGGTTGGCCCGGCCCTGGGCGAGCATCTGCAAAATGATCCGTTCGCGCTCGGTGAGCAAAGCGAGCCGTTCGGGTTGGGCGCGGGTGGGGGCCGGGGGCGGGGTTGGTTCGGCCATCCGACCCAGATGCGGCAAAAGCTGGGCGGTAATCTCGGGATGGATCAAGGCCCCGCCCCCGGCCACGGTGCGTACGGCATCGGCCAGGGCGCGGTGATCCATATCTTTCAACAAATAGCCGCGGGCACCGGCGGCCAGGCCCTGAAAGACGTGGGCATCATCGCGGAAAGTGGTCAAAATGATCACCGCCGGACGGGGGCCACGGGCGGCGAGTTGGCGGGTCGCTTCTACCCCATCAAGCACCGGCATCATCAGATCCATCAGCACGACATCGGGGTCAAGCGCCTGCACCCGTTCAATGGCTTCGGCTCCATTGCCCGCCTGCCCAATCACCTCAATATCTGGCTTACGTGCAAGCAGCGTCGCAATCCCGGTGCGGATCAGGGCCTGATCATCCACAATCAAGACGCGGATTTTGCTTCGTTGAACCTCATCATCCTTCACAAGCGCCCCCTCTGCGGCTGGGCCGCGCAATGGCCTTTACACCACGAAAGGGCCGGTCGCGTCGCCCGTGCCCTCCCCACTCTCGCAGGCCCCATCGCCAGTCAGGTTCAACAATGGCTCACATCGCTTCGGCCGGAATAACCACCCGCAGCCGCCAGCCCCCATCGGCAGTTGGGCCAGCCTCGACCCCTCCACTCAGTGTTTCGGCGCGCTCACGCAGACCCAGCAGCCCATAACTGCAACTGCTTGCGGTAGGCTCAGACGTGGTCGTCACAACCCCATCGTTCCAGACCGTGATCGTGACATAGCCACAGACGGCAATCACCTCGACCTTCACGCGCCGAGCCTGGGCGTGTTTGCGGGCATTCGTCAAGCCTTCTTGCACGGTGCGGTAGATCGTGGCGCGCACGGTGGCGGGCAGATCATCGAGCTCGCCTTCAATCAGTAAGTGGCCTTGCGGGACGCTGTGATGCCCTTCGGCACCGGGCAAGATCAACAACTGTTGCAGCGCCGTAGCGAGATCGGCACAGCCCAGCGGCAGTTCGGCATCAGCCACCGCCAGAATGCTTTGCCAGGCTGCATGGAGTTGCTCGCGGCTGGTACGAAGTTGCTCGATCGCCGCAGCAGGATCATCGGTGGCGAGCTCTTCGGCCAATTGGAGTTGCAGATTGATCAGCATCAGCCGTGAGCCAAGGTCATCGTGGACTTCACGGGCCAAGCGTGAGCGTTCGGCAGCAATCGCCAGCGTCCGCACCTCGGTGGTCTGCTGTTCGACTTCGGCATTGAGCAAAGCCAGGCGCAGTTCATCAGCGCGACGGCGTTCCATTTGGCGGCGGGCCAGAATGAGCGGGCCACCAACTGCGACCGTTGCTACTGCCCCTACCAGTAGCGCTTCGGGGTTAGGGATCTGCTGTCCGACCAGCCCTAGCACCACGGTTGTCGCAAACAGGCCCATAGCCGACAGGGCTATCTGGCGCAGTGGCAGGCGAATTGCAATCTGCCAGAGGATGAGCAGCAGGCCCAGCAGCAAGGGCAAGGTCGCGGTTAGGGCGGTCATCGCCAGCACCAGCATCGTCTGCACCAGTAAGCCAACTTGGAGCAAAAGGGTGCTAGTGGTGCGTTGGGTCGCCACCGAGGTGATCGTCAAAGTGAAACCCGTGAGCAGGAGCAACATGAAGGTCGCGCCCTCAAGGGGCTGCATCACCGCTGACAGCAGCGCGAGGGCCACAAAGACGGTGGGCAGCACCCAGGCCAGCACCACACTCGAACGCCCGGCGATCACGAGTTCGTCGCTGGGGGCCAGACTAGGCAGACTGATCTTCGGGAGTTCAGGTGCATCAGGGAGGCGGAGAGTCGTAATGGCACCGCGCAAGCGTTCGACCGCCACTGCGGCACTATTGCGGGTCTGAGCCACCGTCACCTGTAACCGTTCCAGATTGCTCTGGGCCTGAGCCAAGGCACTATTCACCTGTTGTTCGGTACGACTGAGGGCCACCTCCACCTCGCCCACGAGGGTCTGGGCCAGGCGGCGGCGTTCTTCGAGCATCGCGCCCTGTTGCAGATCACGCATACTGGTTGCCAACTGGTCATAGCGCAGTTGCACCTGCTGGAGC
The DNA here is from genome assembly GCA_048381555.1 of Oscillochloridaceae bacterium umkhey_bin13. Classification (GTDB taxonomy): domain Bacteria; phylum Chloroflexota; class Chloroflexia; order Chloroflexales; family Chloroflexaceae; genus Viridilinea. The sequence continues at coordinate 13,223 of JBLWKA010000005.1, read as the reverse complement.
ATCAGTTGCACCTGTTCGCTCTTGCGTTGCTGGCGGGCATAGACAATCACCGCAATGATCGCACAGGTCGCGGGAAAAGCCAGGGCCAGATTACCTTGCAACCAACTGACAAACCCGGTCGTTGCCAGCGCCAGCAAGCCACTCCAGATTGCATAAACCGCGACGGCAAAGGGAATCCAGAGCCAGAGCGGGAACAGCGTAATTGCCTGAAGCACAATTGCCAGGTAAACATACCCAAGCAGAATTGGCGGGGCCAGGGTTTGGGCGATCACTGCCAGACCACACTGCGCACTAAGGTAGAGCAGTTGCCCCCAACGGGGCAAGCGGCGGGCGGGGATCAGGGCCAACGCTAGCATATGGGCACCGCACAGGCCGATCAGCGCCCACACATAGGTGGACGGCAGCCCAAGCGCGACGGCACTCAGGGGCGTTGCAATCAGGGCCAGCATCGCCACACTCAGGATCGCGAGCGGGTACGAAGCCAGACCTGCGGGAATCCTTTGTTGTGAAGCTGCGCGGCTCATAACTGTAGTGTAGCATATCCAGGGCGCTTTGTTCGCGCCCAAGCGTAGCGGAATTATATCGGTTTTTAGCCGATACCGTAAACATGGTACAATAGCAACAGGTGGCGCTCAGACGCGCAGCAGGCGCAGTCTGGGCGCAATGTGTGTTTGTGATTCGGCCTGCCCACTTTTTCAAGCAAGGAAACCTGTTTTATGCGCCGCGAAGACCTTCGCAATATTGCGATTATCGCCCACGTTGACCACGGCAAAACTACGCTGGTGGATGCGATGCTCAAGCAGAGCCGCATCTTCCGCGAGAACCAGGCCGTCGAAGAGCGGGTGATGGACTCGAATGCGCTTGAGCGCGAGCGTGGAATTACGATTCTCTCAAAGACGACAGCGGTGATCTACCGCGGCACCAAGATCAATATTGTAGATACGCCCGGCCACGCCGACTTTGGCGGCGAGGTGGAGCGGGTCATGAACATGGTTGACGGGGTGCTGCTGCTGGTTGATGCGGTAGACGGCCCCATGCCGCAGACCAAATTCGTTCTGCGCAAGGCGCTTCAGGCCGGCCACCGGGCAATTGTGGTGGTCAACAAGGTTGATCGGCCCCAGTCCCGCCCCAATTGGGTCGTCAACGCAACTTTCGACCTATTTGTCGACCTGGGGGCCAATGATGAGCAGGCCGAGTTTGCGACGATCTTTACCAATGCGCTGGTCGGTCACTCCGGGCGCTCGCCGCTGAAGATGCACGAGTCGCTCGAACCGCTCTTTGAGGCGATCCTGGATCGCATTCCTGCTCCCGAAGTGGACGTGAATGCTTCGGCGCAGTTTCTGGTGACGACCAGTTCCTATGATGATTACAAAGGCAAGATTGTCACCGGGCGCTTGTCGCGGGGCACGATCAATAAGGGGCAGCCGCTGGTACGGATTGACCGCGAGGGCGTGATCACCCCGGCCAAGCTTAATCAACTGTTTGTCTATAACGGCTTGCATCGCCAGGAGGTCGAGAGCGCCCAGGCGGGTGATATTATCGCGCTGGCCGGGATTGGTGATGCGAATATCGGTGATACGATTGCCGATGCTACCCAGCCCGAGGCCCTGCCGACGATCAAGGTTGAGGAGCCGACGGTGCGGATGACCTTCGGGGTCAATACCAGCCCCTTTGCTGGGCGCGAAGGCCAGTTTGTCACCTCACGCAAATTGCGCGAGCGGCTCTATCAGGAGACCGAGCGTGATGTGGCGTTGCGGGTCGAAGATACCGACAGTGCCGATGTGTTTCTGGTCGCTGGACGCGGCGAGTTGCACCTGGGCATCCTGATCGAAACGATGCGCCGCGAAGGCTACGAGTTCCAGGTCTCGAAGCCCGAAGTGATCTTCCACGAAGACCCTGATGGCACCCGGCTCGAACCCATGGAACTGGTCGAGATCGAAGTTGCCAGTGATTATCAAGGGGTGGTGGTCGAACTGATGGGCCGACGCCAGGGCGAGATGCGCGACATGCATGTGCGCGACGATGGCAGTGTCCACTATGTCTATCTGGTACCGACCCGCGGCCTGTTGGGCTTCCGCCAACTCTTTTTGAGTGCCACCCGGGGCACCGGGATTCTCAACAGCCTGTTCTACGGCTACGAACCGATTGCGGGCGAAATTACGACCCGCGAAAATGGTTCGCTGATCGCCTCCGAGACGGGCACGGTGACGACCTTTGCGCTCAACGGGGTTCAGGATCGGGGCACCTTCTTTGTGACCCCGGGCCAGGATGTCTATGAGGGCATGGTGGTGGGCCAGCACATCCGCGACGTTGACCTGGAAGTGAACGTCTGCAAAGAGAAGCATCTGACCAACATGCGCAACAACAAAGGGGCCGAAGTAATTCGGCTTGATGCGGCGCGCACGCTGTCCCTTGATGATGCGATCGAGTATATCGGCGACGACGAACTGGTCGAGGTCACACCTAAGGGTTGGCGGCTGCGCAAGAAGTTGCTCAGTTCGGATGATCGCCGCCGCGAGAAGAAGAAGCGTGATCTGGCCCTGGCCTAGTGCTCTCATCCAGTACTCATCTTCCCCTAACTGCCCTCTTACCCCCCCACCCTATACTCTAGCCTGACGTACCCGAACTGGGCGGTGACTATCACCGCCCAAGACACCTTTGCCCCTCTTTGCGGGTTCGCCTATGTGATCAGGCGAACCCGTTCATGCTATCTGCGCCCGCTGTCGGCTCGCAGCGCCGATGGTAGGCACGAAAGGGGTACCCCAATGACCAATCCGGCCTATAACAGCCCTGGTGCGGCTGAATCAATTATCCTCTACTTGAACGAAATTGGTGATGAACCGCTCTTGACCTTCGAGCAGGAGCAGGATCTGGCGCGGGTGATGCTTGATGGGCGCGAGGCCCAGCACCACCTGACCTATGACGAGCATCCGTTGTTGCCTGGGGAACGCCACCGGCTTGAGGTACGGGTTCACGCCGGTGAGCGTGCTCGTGACCAGTTGATCAACTCGAACTTGCGGCTGGTCGTGAGTATTGCACGGCGCTATCAGGGCCATGGGCTCAGTCTGCTCGATCTGATTCAGGAGGGCAGTCTGGGCTTGATGCGGGCGGTAGACAAGTTCGACCCGGCCCGGGGCCTGAAGTTTTCGACCTATGCGACCTACTGGATCCGCCAGAGTGTCGGGCGGGCGATTGCCGATCAGAGCCGCACGGTGCGCCTGCCGGTGCATCTGGGCGAGCGACTGGCCCGGCTGGCCCGCGTTCGTCAGCAATTGACCCAGCACCTTGATCGTGACCCAACCAGTGAAGAACTGGCCGCCGAGTTGGGGTTGACGCTTGATCAGGTCAACCGGGCCGAGCAAGCAGCCCTGATTCCAGCCTCGTTGGACGAGCCGCATACTGAGGATGGCACGGGATCGTTGGCCGAAGTGATCGCTGACCCGCTCCAGCTTTCGCCTCTCGAAGCCGTCAGCCATGATCTGTTGCGTGATGATCTTACCGAAGCCCTGACCCATCTGACCCAGCGCGAGCGCAATATTATCGTGTTGCGCTACGGGCTTGGTGGGGGTAGTCCGATGACCCTGGAACAGATTGGACGCCAGTTGGGCCTGACCCGGGAACGGGTTCGCCAGCTGGAAAGCGAGGCCCTGCGCAAACTGCGTGATCCGCAACTCGGGCGGCGCTTGCACGGGTACTTTAGCGAGGAGTAAGCGCCAGAGCGGCGTTTAGCGCAGTTGCTCAAGGGCGATCTCGGCGCGACGTCGCCAATCCGAGGCCGGGGCCATGTCGGCGCTTCGCAGCAGCGCGGTCATGGCCCCGGCCTGATCTTGGGCTGCCAGCGCCACCCCTAAATAGTAGGCCGCTTCGGGGCCGGCACCTGCTGCTAGCGCCGCTTGGGCCGCATCACTGGCAGACCTAAACTGGCCGCAATGGTAACGCAGCGCCGCGACGGTTGTCAGGGCCTGGGGATCGTTGGGGCGCTCGTTGGCGGCTAACTCGCCGAGCGGTAACCCAATTGGGCAAAGCTCGTAGGTCGTGGCGAGGTGGAAGCGGGCTGCGGCCAGAGCAATCCCGGCCCAACGTTCGCGGGGCGTCGCAGCCAAAGCTCGGTCATAGGCCAGACTCGCCAGATCATACTCGCGGCGGGCAGCATGCCAACTGGCCCAGGCCAACTGAAGGTCTGGCGCGTTAGGCTGATCCGCAGCCAGGACTTCGAGTTGCGCCTGGGCGGCATCACTTGCATCAGCGCGTAGATAACTTAAGGCCAGCAATAGGCGCAACTGGGCTTCGTCAGGATGTTGGGCGGCCAAGGCTTCGAGTTGGGCCAGTCCGCCCGCCGGGTCACCGTTGAGGCTCTGGGCATAGGCTGCGTACGCAGCCGCACGCAACCCATCAGGACCCGTTGGCTCAAGCGCTGCAAATTGGGCCAGGGCCAGATCGGGATGGCCTTGATCGAGATAAATCTGGCCGAGCAACAACGGGCGTTGAGTTGGCTCGGTCGTCAGGGCGGCAAACAACAGGTCGCGCCGATCCATTCCCGTTAAAAGCGGTGCCAACCAGGGATCAGGCGGACTGGTAGCGAGCAGCGGCTCTTGCAACAAAGCGAGGGCGGCTTGCGGATCGTGGGTAGCCCGCAATAATGCCTGGGCATATTGGGCCTGGGCCGCCCAGCCCGGTGGCAACGGAGTTGCGAGCACTGCGCCATAGGCTTGTTCGGCGGCGGCATACGCCCCTTCCTGGCGGCTCAACTCGGCCATCAACACCTGAGCAGGAGCCTGATAGGCACACGAAGCAGCTTCAATACAAGCCTGGGTCAGTTCCCAGGTTTGGCGGGCCAACCTGGTACTACCATCATCGGCGAGGGCACGCCCCAGGTAGAGCAAACCAAGGTGGTAGTCACGGGGAGGCAACCCGCGTTGCATGGCCGTGCGGATGGCCCGTTCGGCAGGCGCACGCTCGCCGCGCAGCGTCCGTACCAGGCCAACCCGTAGTTCGGCTTCGGGCAAGGCCGGGGCGAGGCGCTGATAGTGTACCAGGGCCTCGTGGTAGCGCCCTGCTGCAAACAACTGATCGGCAGCCCGCAGGCTATCACGCGGATCAGGCCGCAGGGCCAGCGCGACAACCCCCAGCACCCCCCCAATGATCAGCAGGCGACGGAACCCGGACCATGGCAGCGCCATGATCAGACGTGTAAAAGCGGAATTATTTCTCACCACGGGGCCAGAGCGCCCAAATTGCCGCAGCGGCAGCGATCCACCAGGCCCGTTCGGCCTCGCTGGTCAGGCCCCGCGTGCGTAACTGCACCCCACCGAGGAACATGCCGGTTGCGAGTACCCCGCCGGTCATGCGATCGTTCGAATGCTCCACCCGGCGCATACTGCGTTCCAGGCGGCTCAGATCGGAGCGGGTCGAAAGTTCGCCGCGATTGGCCGACGAATAGTAGGCATCCATTTGGCGCGGCAGGGCCAGCAGAATCTGTCCAAGCTCGCGCAACTCCTTCTGGATCTGTTCGGGCCAATTGCCATTGCGGCGCTCTTCATCAAGCAGCATGCGCGCAAAGGGCCGCAACTCCTGGAACAGATTCACATCGGGGCAAATCTCGGTTGCCAGGCCCGCAACCATACTAAGGGCGCGGCCAAAATAGAGCAGATCTTGAGGGATCTGGAATGGCAGGTCGTAGATAATGCCTTTGGTTTCATCGAAGATCGCTTCGACGTCCATATTAGTCATCTCGCGCATCGTCCGATTATAGGAATGGCGCAGCATCACCTGGACAGCCTGGACAATCGGGCGGCGGTCGGCCCCGGCCAGGATCATATCAAGCTTTTCGAGCGAATCGACGATCCGGTCGGCATCATTTGTAGCCAGCCCAACCACACCGCCACGGATCACGTCCATGGTTTGCGGCGGCAACGCCCCAACCATGCCAAAATCCACAAAGATCAGCGTAAAGGGCCGTCCGGGGGCCACAGCGTGGGCTTCGGCATCACCCAAGAGATGGCCTTCGGCATCGAGGCCCGGCCGCTCGGGGGGAGGTGGGGCAGCGACAAACCCATTATTGTGTGGGTGGTAGCCGTTACTGTAGCTCGTTGGCAATTCAGGATCGAGCCGCACAAACAGATTGCCTGGGTGTGGGTCGGCGTGAAAAAAGCCATCAAGGAAGAACTGCTTGAGGTAACAATTGTTCAGGCGGGCGGCCAACTCGATCCGACTAATGCCGACGGCTTCGAGGGTCGCCAGATCATTGATCTTGATCCCGCTGATGCGTTCCATCACCAGCACCCGGCGGGTTGTATGATCGCTAATCGGCTCGGGAATATAGATGCCCTGTACCGAAGCAAAATTCTTGCGGAACTGGTTGGCATTGCGTGCTTCCTGGACATAATCCAGTTCTTGCACCAGCACCTTCGAGAACTCAGCTAACAGTGCATCAAGATCGGCACGTCGCCGAATAGGCGGATAGTTTTTGATCAGACGCATAACCCAGGCCAAGGCGCTCAGATCAACTTCGATGATCTGCTCGATGTACGGGCGCTGCACCTTAACCGCAACTTCCCGGCCATCGTGGAGGGTCGCAAAATGCACCTGGCCCAATGATGCGGCTGCAACCGCTTCCTGGTCGAAACTCTGGAAGATCTGGCTGGGTGGTGCGCCAAGTTCCTCGATAATTACTTCGAGCACGTGGCCTGCGGGGGCGGGAGGGACTTCATCTTGCAGCCCGGCTAGTTCGCGGCGCACTATATCAGGCACAATATCGGCCCGCGAGGACAGAAACTGGCCCAGTTTGATCTGCATGCCCCCAAGTTCGAGCGAAAGGGCGCGGAAATGGCGTGCCATCCTGGCCCAACGCGCTGTCGCCGAACGCCGCACATACCAGCGCGTCACAAAGAAGCGCGCCAGGAAAATATCCCACAGATAGATATGGATCACCACGCCCAGAAAGAAGGACGAGACCCGCATAAAACGTTGGCGTGGATTGAACGAAGGGGCTACGCTCGGACGCGGCAGCCCTTGTGGACGAGTCATCGCCGATGTACTTGGTTTGGTCTGCGGCGAAAGTGGTTGCGTCATAATTCCTAGGGTTACTGATAATTCTCTTGGATTATACCAGAAAGCCATCCGGCGTGCCCATGAGCTATTCCACGCCCAAACTCAAACCTACGACTGATCTCAGCCAGGAACCAGGTAGCTACCATGGGAAGCAGGAAGTAGGAGCTAACGTTATTATTGTGCGATACCTCTATACCATACTATACTATGTCGATTGACAGTGTACGCTTGCTGCGTGATAGTGCCGCCCAGATCTACCAGCGGCTGAACCATATTCACCCCCTTGACGATGCCGGGATCGAATTTGATCAATGGTTGGATGGGGCTGCCCCAGCCGATCGGGCCGAACTGTTGGCGCTACGCCGGGATTATCGGCGCTTGATGCAAATTCTGGATGAACTCGCTGCGCTCGGGGCTTCGCGAACCCAGGCGTTGGCCCTAATTCGTGATCAAGCAAGCGGTTGACGCTCCCCCAGCCAACCGCTACAATGACCACGAGCGCCGCGTCGCCAACAGAAATGAGCGCATCCTATGTTTGAAAGTCTTTCTGACCGCTTACAGGCGGTTTTTCAAAAGCTCGGGGCCAAAGGTCGCCTCGATGAGAACGATGTCCGCGAAGCGATGAAGGCGGTGCGTCTGGCCTTGCTTGAAGCTGACGTCAATTTTAAGGTTGTCAAGGATTTTGTTGCCAAAGTGACCGAGCAGGCGATTGGCGAAGAGGTCACCAAGAGCCTCACGCCCCATCAACAGGTGGTCAAGATTGTCCACCAAGAGTTGATCAACCTGCTTGGCACCGATCATGTGCCGCTCCAGGAGGCCCGGCCTGGCCCGACCGTGATTATGCTGGTGGGGCTCCAGGGTACCGGTAAAACGACCCTGGCCGCCAAACTGGCCTTGCACCTGCGCAAAAAGGGTCGCAAAGTCATGCTGGCTGCCTGTGACGTCTACCGCCCGGCGGCGATCACCCAGTTGCAGACCCTGGGCAAACAGCTGAATGTGCCGGTCTATAGCGAAGGGACAAGCGCAAAGCCGCCCGAGATCGCTGCCAATGCGCTTGAACATGCCAAGCGCGAATTGTGCAACGTGCTGATTATTGACACCGCCGGTCGGCTCCAGATTGATGAACTGCTGATGGAAGAGCTCGCCCAGATCGAGGCGCGGGTCAAGCCCATCGAGCGTTTGCTGGTCGTGGATGCGATGACGGGCCAGGAGGCGGTACGGGTTGCCGATACCTTTAATCAGCGGGTTGACCTGACTGGTCTGGTCATGTCGAAGATGGACGGTGATGCCCGTGGTGGGGCTGCACTTTCGGTGCGGGCCGTCACTGGGGTGCCGATCAAGTTCATCTCGACCGGCGAAAAGATTGACACCAATACGCTCGAAGCCTTCCATCCTGATCGCCTCGCCTCGCGCATCCTCGGCATGGGTGATGTGCTCTCGTTGATCGAGAAGGCTGAGCAGATCTACGATGCCGAACAGGCCAAGGCGATGGAGAAGAAGCTGCGCAAGGGCAAATTCGACTTCGAGGACTTTCTGGCCTCGATGCAGCAGATGCGCAAGCTTGGTCCGCTCCAAGAGATTTTGAAGCTTATTCCGGGCATGGGCGAATTGGCGAAACACGAAGATCTGGTAGACGAGCGCCAGTTGAAACAGATCGAAGCTATGATCTTCTCGATGACGCCCCAGGAGCGCCGGAACCCCGAGATTATCAAAAACAGTCGGCGCGCCCGGATTGCCCGCGGCAGTGGCACGACCGAACAAGATGTCGCCCAACTGATCAAGCAGTTCCAGCAGATGCAGCGCATGATGAAGCAGATGGCCGGCGGCCAGGGTGGCAAAGGCGGCCGTCGCGGCGGGCGCGGTGGGCGTGGTGGCCCTGGTGGCCCCGGCGGGTCGGGTGGGATTGACCCACGTGACCTGATGCGCATGCTAAAGTGAGAGTGTGGTATAATCAGCGGCTAGTTGTGCGTTGAACGCTGGCTATACGTTTTGGAGGGAATGTTCATCCATGGTTAAGATTCGTCTGCGCCGCACCGGCAAGACCAAGCAGCCAAGCTATCGCCTGGTCGTTGCCGACGCGCGTTCGCCCCGCGATGGCAAGTTTATCGAGATTATCGGTCACTACAACCCAATTCGGCAGCCGAAGGTGCTTGAGGTCAAGACCGACCGTGCACGTTACTGGCTCGGGGTTGGTGCGCAGCCTACCGATACCGCAGCCCGGTTGCTGCAGCAAGTCAATGTGCTTGATGCCGAAGGCAAACTGACCCCCGAGCCGGTCGTTACCGAGGGCTAAGCTTGCCCCAAGCCAGGGTCATGGGGTTGCCCCCACATCGCTGCGTTGGTTGGAGTTGTTGCGTCCCATGATCTTATCGCGAAACGTAGGGGATGGCGGCTATGAAAGCACTGCTCGAATATATTGCCCTGAGCCTGGTAGATAACCACGAAGCGGTTCAGATCAAAGAACGGGTTGGCCGCTTCACCGTCACCTACGAACTCTCGGTTGCCTCTGATGAGACCGGCAAAGTGATTGGGCGCAATGGGCGGGTGGCGAAGTCGATCCGCGATTTGATGGGTGTGGCTGCCGCTCGTCAGAATAAGCGGGTGCATGTTGATATTGAATAGGCTACCCTAAGGCTAGCCGCAAGGATTGGTTACGGCAAGGGGGACAGGGGAACCAAGATGCCCTGTCCCCCTTGTGTGTGGGATGAAAATGGACGATTTGTTGTTAATTGGTCAAATTTTTGCGCCCTTCGGGGTACGGGGGCAACTGAAGCTCAAGGCAATTACGGATCGCCCTGAGCATATTGCCCGTGTGGTGCGCACAGTCTACCTGCACCAGGGCAATGCTCTGACTGAGCATACGCTGACCCGCTTGCACGAACATAAGCCGGGCCTGTTGATCATGACCCTGCGCGAGGTGACTGATCGTGATGCGGCCGAAGCGCTGCGCGGGGCCGAAGTGTATATTCGTGAAGCCGAAGCCGCCCCGCTAGCCGAGGATGAGTATTTTCTGCACCAACTGATCGGGCTTGCCGCTATCACAACTGATGGCACAACAATTGGGACGGTGCGCGAAGTCTTGACCACCGGCGCAGGCGAGGTACTGGTGATCACGCGTGAGGGCCAGCCTGATGCCCTGGTGCCCATGGTGCGCCAGTTTATCACCGAGCTTGATCTGGCCGCCGGACGGATTGTGATCAATCCGCTCGAAGGGCTGCTGTAAGCTTATCGGCATCACAGAAGCCACAATGGTATAATGCAACGGACGTAAACCGTAAAGGATGCGCCCAATGCTGACCTATGAGACCTTTGTGGCGGTGCTGCTCGGCGCGATTGAGCGGGCGGGCCTCAATCTGGCGTATACGCAGGAGTTGCTTGACACCCACGCGCTCGGGCGGAGCCTGAGTATTACCTGCTTGCCTGATGGGATGGAAGACGATCTTGGCCCGGTCGAACCGAGTCTGCGGGCCGTGATTGCGTTCCGCTGGTCGCCCGAGTTTACGGTCTTTTCGTTGCGTGGCGGCGACTCGCTTGATGATATTGAGCGCCTGGTGGACGAGCGGCTCTTTGCCCAGGCCCGCTCCGGCCCGTCCCTCGATCTTGAAATTACCTACCACCTACCCCTTGATACCAAGATGCAGCACGAAGTGGCCGCGTTGCCAGTGCTCGCCCACGTGATTCAGGATTTGCATAGTGCCCTGGTCGAAGAGCCGGAGGCAATTGTGCGGGTGGATAGCACCGTCGTCTTTCACCCCGGCGGGGCCGCGTATGTGCATAGTCTGACCGCCCTGCGGATCTGGAGCCTCGATGAGGCGTTGTATGACCATGATCTGTTGGCGATCACGTTTGAAGGGTTGTGTACCGAGCTACGGGCGATGCTTGGTCTGTTAGCGAACCATTTTCTGCCTGATGAGCCTGAGCGCCTGCCCTATGAGGGTTTGCCCAGTGAGCGGCGTTATTTCAAACCGCCGACGGCCTGAGGCCAGGTTGGCTTGACCGATCCCAATGCAAGCTCCGCTCTGCGCTTCGGCCCACTGCCTGCCTACACGACCCTAAGCACGACGATACCTAATGACTCCTCTCTTTAGCGCCGAGGCCCTGCTGGCACTCCAGACGCCTGGGGTCGCTGAGCGCTGGGCGGCGGTACAAGCGCAGTTGCACCCGCTTATGGTTCGGCTGGCTGAGCAGATCGCGGCAGGGGCAGCCCAACAATTGCCACGCCAGTGGCCGCTCTATGAACTGAGTTTCAAGAGTCAGCGTTACCTCAATCGGGGCCAGGGTCGCCGCGAGCCGATCAGCGATTATTGGTTGGCGTTTGACCGCCCACCCCGCGGGGCCGGGGTGCTGGTCGCCGTCAGCGGGGCCGAGCAGGCCATCCTGGTTGGACTGCAACTCTGGGGTAGCCGCAAAGCCGATCTGGCAACCCTTTGGGCCGAGGCCCGTCCAGTCTGGCATCCGCTGGTGGCGCAGATCGGTCAGGTTGGGCAGGCCCGCTTTAGTGCGGCGCGCCAGAGTGATCCACCCGAGGCGGCGGCCTGGATCGAGCAGTACCTGGCGAGTGGGCGGGCGGGCTATCTCTGGGCGGGGTTTGTGTATCCCTGGGCCACGCAACCTGCCGATCTGGCCGAACGGATCTGTGCTGATGTGCTGGCGCTGCTCCCATTGAATGAAGCGCTGATGGAACAGGTCGAAGCCCGCGAACCCCGCGCGGCGGCCCTGCTCCGCGAACGTCCGTCGGCCTATGCACCGCTGGGCTTGCCCACAATTGAACAGATCAGTGAGCGGATGTGTGCCCGTGGCTTCACGATCAGTGAACTGAACCTGCGCGCCTACCATGTGGCCTTGCAGACCCGTCCGCTCGCCATTCTGGCTGGCATTAGTGGCACTGGCAAAACGCGGCTGACCAGGCTGTATGCCGATGCGGTCTATGATCTGGCTCCCGGCCAGACCAATCCGTATTATCTGAGTGTGGCGGTACAACCCGATTGGCACAATGCGCGTGATCTGCTCGGCTACTACAATGCGCTCACCGGCCAGTACCACGCCACGGCCTTTTTGCGCATCTTGTTGCAGGCCGCCGCCGATCCGCAGCAACCCTACTATGTCTGTCTTGATGAACTGAACCTGGCGCGCCCCGAATATTATCTGGCCCCGATCCTCTCGGCGATGGAGACGAGTGATGGCCTGCTTGACCTAGGCTTGCCGACTGCCGAAGCCTCGCTCGTCGGTGGAGGCGTGGTGCGCAGCCCCATCCGTTTGCCCCTCAATCTGCGAATGATCGGCACGGTCAATGTGGACGAGAGTAGCTTCGCGTTGAGTGATAAGCTGCTTGATCGGGTCAATCTGATCGAACTGACCGAGGTTGATCTGGCCGGGTTTCGAGCGAGTTATCCCGGTGCGATTGATGATAGCGTCTGGGCAACCCTGATCGTGGCGCACCAGACGATGACGGCGGCGGGCCAACCTTTTGGCTACCGTACCCTGGGTGCGATCTTGACCTATCTGGAACAGGCCCAGACCACCCTGCCTACCCACCAGGCTCTGGATCTGCAACTCAAACAGACGCTTTTGCCCAAATTACGCGGCGAGGATCATCCCCGCTTGCGGCGTGCCCTCAACGAATTGCTCGCCCTAACCCTGGGCCTAGCGGCGGGCAGTTGGGGCCGTGCGGCGCAGATCACCCTGGCCCAACTGGCGGCTGCGCCTTACCCGCAAAGTGCTGCCAAACTGCAACAGATGCTGCAACGGCTTGATCAAGATGGCTTTACTGACTTCTATGGGTGACGTAACGTTGATACCGCTAGCGAATGCGAACCGCGTTCAGGCGGCCCGGCGTGCTCGTGTGGCGGCCCGGCGTGCCCGTATGGCGTAGGGCGATTGCATCTTTCTGCCGTGGGCGTGAACGCCTCGGCTATGGCATGCGAAGGCCACCTGCGTGGCCTGATCGAGCCGACGAAGGTCGGCTTTGCCTGGCGTAGCCGAGCCGTTCACGGCGACGGAACGGGCAGCACGGAATGGTGTGATGCGCGGAAGCCCCCCATCAACCGAAGATACAATCGCCCTACCACGTGGTGGCCCGGTGTGCCCGCGTGGCGTGTCCGGCGTGCCTGCGTGGCGGCCACGATCCCGTGTAGGGGCAGCCCACGTGGCTGCCCCGGGCGACCACGCCGGGT
>JBLWKA010000004.1:0-88952 GCA_048381555.1 Oscillochloridaceae bacterium umkhey_bin13 | reverse complement strand
AAGCACGTGCCCCAGCCCCTCTAGTTGTCTCCTTACAACGCATCCTTATTTGCGCAAACTATTACCGGCGTGTACTATAGGAACAGGTTCGCGACTGTCAGATAGGCCCTGTATGCGTATTCTGTTCTACACCGGCAAAGGTGGCGTTGGCAAGACGAGTGTTGCGGCTGCCACCGCCTTGCGCTGCGCCCAGCGTGGCTACCGCACGATCATCCTTAGTACCGACGCAGCCCACTCGCTTGGCGACTCGCTCGGGGTCGAGTTGCGCGCCGAGCCGCTTCAGGTACAACCGAACCTGTGGGCCCAGGAGATCAACGCCCTCCACGAGCTTGAATCAAGCTGGGGCGAGGTCTCGAAGTACCTGGCAGATCTGTTGGCCTGGCAAGGCGTCGAGACAATTGCCCAGGGCGAATTGTCGGTTATTCCGGGGACGGAAGAGCTGTTCAGTCTCTTGCAGATCAAGCGCCACTACGACGAACAGCAGTACGATGTGCTGGTCGTAGACGCGGCCCCGACCGGCGAAACGCTGCGTTTGCTCTCGCTGCCCGACATTATGCGCTGGTGGATCTCGCGCCTCTTCCCGATTGCGCGGGCCTTGCTTAAGGTGGTGCGCCCGGTTGCCAAGCGGGTCACCGACATGCCGATCGCCGAAGACGATGTCTTGGCCTCGGCTCAACAGGCGATTGATGCCCTCGTAGATGTGCGTCACATCCTGACCGACCAGCAGGTGACCACCGCCCGCGTCGTGATGAATCTCGAAAAGATGGTCATCCGCGAGGCCCGTCGTAGCCTGACCTACCTGAGTCTGTTTGGCTACGCTGTGGATGCCGTGGTGGTCAATCGGATTCTGCCCCCCAATGTGGATCGTCACTTTACGGCCTGGCGCGAAATGCAGCAAGAGTATGCGCCGCAAGTGAATGAGATGTTCGAGCCGCTGCCGATCTTGCGTGCCCCGCACTTCGAGCGCGAAATCGTTGGTGCCGAACACCTCTCGCAGTTGGCCGACCACCTGTTTGGTGACCAAGATCCGGCGGCGTTCCTCTATCATGGGCCATCCCAGCGCGTCGAAAAGATGGAAGGTGGCTATGATCTGATCGTGCCACTGCCCTTCGCCTCCGAGGATCAGGTGCATTTGGCCCAGAGCGCCGACGAACTGCTGATCTCGGTAGGCTGGCATCGTCACCGCGTGGTGCTGCCGCAAAGCCTGGCCCGTTTGCGCGCCCTTGATGCCTACTTCGAGAACGAAGCGCTCCGGGTTGAGTTCCGTAAACCAGCGGCGTAATTAACGTTCCCAATCAGCCACAAGCCCGCGCATGGCCTCAGCCGGGTTATGCCAATAGCGTTCCGGATCGAGTGCCAAGACCGGAACGCTCGGCGTGGCAAGTTGACCGTTACGGAGGCGGGTCGCAAAGCTGCGCACAGCGGCGGCGGCCTGCTTTTCGCGCCCGTCATGGCTCACAATCCCGGCACTGCGCGCCCACCAACTGCGGTCGGCGGGGGCGATCTGCCACTGAGCGGGCGGCGGATCGGCATACCGGGCCAACCAGACCCCACCCGCACCCGCACGCTGCAGCTCGGTGAGCGCCTGCTCGATCAGCTGTGCCTGCTGCTCTTCCGCTACGAGGGTGATCAGACCGGACTTCCCAAACGCAGCATTGGCAACACGTCCACTGGCGCCCTCGGTCGTAGTTGCCAGCCCCAAATCGGCGATGATCACCGGTGTCGCCCGACCACGCTCAGCCTGGAGCAAGCCCGCCGTGAGGGCATGGAGCAAGCGCAGGCGACGCAGGTAGGCCCCAGGTTCCAGATCGAGCGGCGGCAGGGGCGGCACACTCAAGATCGGGGCACCCGCAAGGGCCGCCGCAACCGGGCGCAACCGATCACGGCGTTCCAGGCTGGTTGGATCCAGGGCACCATGCACCATGCGCGCTCCATAGTTTTGGGCTCGCGCAACTAGATCGTGCCACCAATCCGTGACGCTCCGCGCCCCATGGGTGGGCTGCACTCGACCAAGATCGGCCCCGAGTAGCCAGCCACTGGCGGCCGGATGGGTTGCGAAATTGCCAAGGGTCTCGTGCAGCAACAGCCGCTGGTTCGCCAAAATTTCGGGTTCAGCATAGAGATCACGTACCGGCTCGTGGCGATAGGTGTTCTCGGTCAGGATCGCAGGCTGATCAGCGGGCATGACCAGCACCGGCGGCCCAAAGCGCAAGGCCCGCACGGCATCACCTGGTAGCCGAAAGCCAAGCGCCCAATCAGGTAGATGCAGGACCCCGCCGAAACTTCCGGCCAGCGTACTGACCACCGCCTGCAAACCACAAGCGTGAGCCGCATCAAGGGCGCGTTCAAGCCCGCGTAGTGCAGCCGTATTGATCCGACTGGTTGGTTGCAGTTCGGCCCAGCGCACATCAAAGCGCACCGTCGTAAAACCCAACTCGGCGATATGGCCCAACTCGGCTCGCAAAGCCCCGTGGTCAAAGGCGGCCCAACTACCAAGCGGCCCTTCGCTGCTGCGCTGCCGGCGCGGCCAATAGGTAATGCCAAGGCTAAAGGCTAAAGCTGACATACATAGTTAGGATGGGTTGGTGCAAGGCTACGCTTTGCACCAACCCTATAACGTGGGAAACCCATGGTTCCCCACGCCCCAATGCTTCCTTGAGTAATACCAAAATTATACCAAATCGCATCGTTGGTGGGGAACGCATTGGGTTGCGCCATCAAAGACGGGATATGGAAGACATGGCCGGGTCATTGCATAACCATACACGGGATGCGTCATTCCTGTGCAAGACGTTCTGTCACACCCACCGTAACCTCACCCGCATCGGATGGGTGCTGGAACTGATATACTGTGGCAATCCAAAATCCAAAATCTAAAATCCAAAATGGTACTATGCCCAAGCCTTCCAAACCATCCGCCCGTGCATCCAGTGGCCCGCCCGTGCGCCAGATCGAAGTAGTAGTTGCGAACGGCCTCGAAGAGTTGGCCCGGAACGAGTTGCGTCGCGTCAGTCAGGGGGCGCGGCTTGAACCCGGCCCAGTTGCCGGGGCACTGGCCATGGCCTGGCGGGGCGAGCTGCGGCCGCTGCTGAGTCTGCGCCTGGCAACTTCGGTCTACCTGGTGCGCCAGTTTGCTGTGCCCCGCCCCAAAGCCCTGCTCGGTGATGAGCATGTGCGGGCGGTGACTGAGTTGGCTAGCACTGCCCTGCGGCTCCATCCCGCTGGATCGTTTAGGACGCTCTACGTGAGTGCCGCCGGGGCCGAGACGGCCGTGCTGACCCGTTTGAAACAAGAACTTGCCACTCGGCTCAAGCTTGAGGTCGGCAGTGATGACGGCGATCTGCTGGTGCGTCTGCGCCGTTCCGCTGATGGCAACGCCTGGGATCTGCTGGTGCGTCTGTCGCCGCGCCCGTTGGCAACCCGACCCTGGCGGGTGTGTAATCGCGAGGGTGCCCTGAATGGCCCGGTGGCCCACGCGATCGCCTTGTTGACCAAACCTAGCCCCGAGGATGTCTACCTGAATCTGGGGTGTGGTTCGGGTACGCTTTTGGTCGAGCGCCTGCTGATTGGCTCGGCGCGCCGGATGATCGGCTGCGACCTGAACCAGGAGGCGCTGGCCTGTGCCCAGACCAATCTGGCGGCGGCGGGCCTGGATCGGCGCTGCGAGTTGCACGCCTGGGATGCCCGCGCCTTGCCGCTGCCTGATAGGTGCGTTGGCGCAATCACGGCCGACCTACCCTTTGGGCACCTGGTCGGTTCACACACCGAGAACCTGCAACTCTATCCAGCTTTGCTTGATGCAGCCGCCCGCGTGGCCCGGCCTGGTGCCCGCTGTGTCCTGCTCTCGCACGAGGTTCGGTTACTCGAAGGGTTGTTAGCTGAGCATGTAGCCTGGGCCACCGAACAGGTGACGCGGGTGGATCTGGGCGGGCTGTTTCCCAGGATCTTTGTGTTGCGCCGTCGCGGCTAGCAGGGCTGATGCAACGTCCATGCCGTGGGCGTGAACGCCTCGGCTACGCCAAGCAAAGGCCACCTCCTATCCAGCCCGCGCAGGCGGCATTGCCAACCGTAGCCCGCGGCTTGAGCCGCTGGGCCAGCGGACGTTGCATCAGCCGTGCCGAGGCTAAGCTCGTACCTGCGCAAACGCAAACGACGAGGCTTGGCCTCGTCGTTTGGTATCTCCAGCCGTCTCTACGCTTAATGGGCGTGGGCTTCTTCATGCTCCTTCTTGTGGGCGGCGATGACCGCATCCACCAGATGGGCCGGCACTTGCTCGTAGCCCGCGAAGCTGATCGAGAAGCGGCCCCGGGCCTGGGTCAGTGCCCGCAGATCCGTCGCATAGCGCTGGATCTCGGCCAGAGGAGCCTGGGCCGTGATCGTGGTTTTGCCCGTTCCGGTCGGCATCATGCCCATCACCCGCCCGCGCCGGGTGCTCATGTCGCTCATAATGTCACCGGCATACTGCTCAGGAACCACGATCTCCATCAGATAGATCGGTTCCATAATCGCAACCCCGGCCTTCTGCGCGGCGAGGCGGAAGGCCTCTTTGCCCGCAGCCTTAAACGCGATCTCCTTCGAGTCGACCGGATGCTCTTTGCCATCGAAGACGGCGACCCGCACATCGCTAATCGGGCTACCCGAAAGCAGACCCTCGGCCATGGCTTCGCGGACACCCTTTTCGATTGCGGGCATAAAGCCGCGTGAGATCACGCCGCCGACGACCTCGTTGACAAATTCGAGGCTATCTTCGCGCTCAGGATCATGTTCGAGCGGCTCGACCCGCAGGGTAACATCGGCGAACTGGCCCGCGCCACCGGTCTGTTTCTTGTGCCGATACTGGGCTTCGGCCTTGCCGCGAATGGCTTCGCGGTACGGGATGCGTGGCAGATCAATGTCAATGCTGACATCGAATTTGCGCTTCATACGCTCAGCCACAAGTTGCAGGTGGCTCTCACCCAAGCCAGCCAGCAGCGTTTCGCCAGTCTGCGGATCACGCGAGGTACGCAGGCTGGGGTCTTCTTCGATCATCCGTCCAAGCGCCGTACCCAGTTTATCGAGGTCCGAGCGGCTATGGGGTTTGACGGTGGCCATAAAGGCCGGGGTAGGCACACTGATTGGCGTTAGGCGCAGACTGCGGCCCGAGGCACAGAGCGTATCACTCGTCGTCGTCTCGGCCAGTTTGGTTAGCACACCAATATCACCAGGGCCAACCCGCTCAACATCGGCCTGCTCTTTGCCACGTACACTAAAGACATGGCCGATGCGCTCGTCTTTGCCGATGCGACTGTTGAAGAGAACACTGTTGGGGCGCACTTCGCCCGAGTAGACCCGGAAGAAACTCGCCTTGCCATAGGTGTCCGAGACCGTCTTGAAGACCAGGGCGGTGGTTGGTTCTTCAGCGCTGGGCGCAAAAGTCACCGTTTCGCCACTCGCCAGATCTTCGGCGCTGACCTGTTTGCGGGCGGCCGAGGGGATCGAGTCAACAATCCCATTGAGCAACTGCTGGATCCCGGCCACTTCGGTTGCCGAGCCACAGAAGACTGGCACAATCGAACCGTCGGCGATGCCAGCGCGCAGACCAACCAGCAACTCATCGCGGGTCAGCGCATCTTCGCCACCCTCCAGGTAACGCTCGATCAGATCGTCATTAGTAGCGGCGATCTTATCAATCAGGGCGGTGCGCCACTCATGCATCAAGCCATCGAGTTCGGCTGGCACATCGTCCTCGATGAAGCCGCCATCATGTTTGGGCGAAACCATCCATGCGCGTTGCTGGCGCAGGCTGATGATGCCCTGAAAATCTTTGCCTGCACCTATCGGGATCTGCATCGGGATCACGGCTGCATCAAGCAGTTCGCGCGCCTGATCAATCGTCCGATAGAAATTGGCATTGTCGCGGTCGAGTTTATTGACGAAGAGGATGCGCGGCACCTGGTGCTGCACGGCCAGTTCCCAAACCAGCTCGGTACCGACTTCGACCCCTGCCGAGGCATCAAGCACGATCACGGCCCCATCAATGACGCGCATCGCAGCGGCCATATCAGCGGCGAAATCCGCGAAGCCGGGGGTGTCAATCAAATTGACCTTATCGTCGTGCCACTCGAGGGGCAAGACCGAGAGCGAAACAGACATCCCGCGGCGGGCTTCATCGGGGTCGTGGTCGCTCGTAGTCGACCCGTCCTCGACGCGCCCCATGCGCGGGATGGCGTGGGCGGTCATCAGCATTGCCTCGGCCAGCGTTGTCTTGCCGCTGCCGAGGTGACCAAATATGCCGATGTTGTGAATCCTTTCCGGTCCGTATGATCGCATGACAGTCCTCCTTGACACGTCTGACGCGCCGCCCAGGGGAAGGGCGGTGATAAGGAAAGGGGGTTGTTAAGAATGCATTATAAAGTGCTTAAGGGTTGCGTCAATGGTGAACGTCGTAACACAGTTGTTGTTCACTAAATGCACAGGGACAAGCTACTGCCGTCGCACCGGTTCGCCACACTCCATGCAAAACTGGGTATCGGGCAAGAGTGGCCGACCGCACATATCACAGAAGGTGCGCCGGGGCGGGGTTGGGTCAGGTTGGGCCGTGCCACAGGCGGCACAGAAACGGGCTGTTGGGCGCAAACTGGCAGCGCAATTGACGCATTGGCGAGTGGCAACGGGTTGCACGCTGGTTGCGGGGGCGGCTGGCGCAACAGGGAGCGGAACCGGCACGCTGGGGGACGCAACTGATGCCGGAGCATGTGGCCGATCAAGGGGCAATTCTGGCTCGGGTTGAGGGGCTGGATCGAGCACGCGGCGCTTGCGACGGCGGGCCTGGAGTCCCGGCAGGATCAACAGGGCGGCTAATGGGGTCAACAGAATAAGGCCCACAACGGGGTTTGAGACGACATTGATCAGGTGGCGCTCGGTATAACCCGCACTGAGTTGATCGGCACCGACTTGAATCGTGATGTCGCGGCGGGTACCATCATAAAATGGGCGCGGACTCAGATAGGTCAAACGGTACTCTTGCTGAACTTCACCCGCCAGATTGGCGTAGAGTTGCACCAGATCGCTGCTCCGGGGCGCATACAGATAAACACCGCCGGTCTGATCGGCAAGCTGTTGCAAGACCCGCTCATCAATCCCGTCGCGGCCCGTACTGGCTCTCGCCCCGAGGCCAATCACCGCCACCGGCTGATTCGCGGCCTCGGCCAGAGCTAGCGCCTCGGTCAGACTGGTCTGGCTGCCAGCATCGGCGGGGCAGGAATTGGTTGGCTCGCGGCAATCTTGGCCGTCGCTCAGCACAATCAACAGATGGCGGCCCTCTTGTTCGCGCAACAGATCCACCCCGGCGGCGACCGCATCATACAGCGCCGTCCCGCCGGTGGCACTCACGCGTTCGATGGCCCGGTTCAGACTGGCCTGGTCGCTGGTAAACTCGTGTTGCAGCCGCACCTCATCGTTAAAGGCGATCAAGGCGGCCTGATCACCGGGACGCAACAGGGAAACAAAGGCCAGGGCGGCTTCGCGTGCCCCAATCAACTTGTTGTCGTCGCCCATGCTGCCTGAGCGATCAAGCACCAGGACGCTGGCAATCGGGTCGGAACCAGCCCCGCCGAAGGCACGCAGATCAACCGGCACCCCATCTTCGCGCACGGCAAAATCATTACTGGTCAGCCCGGCAAGTGGCGCACCCGTGGCATCTTGCACCGCCACATAGAGCGTCACTTCGGGATAGTTGCTGGTATCAATTTGGGCAATGCGCGCATTGCTGCTACTGGTTGTTGAGGTTGCCGGGCGCAGCAACGCCGAGCCAACCAAGAGCATGATTGCCAGAAACAGCACCAGCAGCGTTGCCGGCAGCATAACACGTCGCATAGGGCACCTCTTGCCTGGTCACCACGTCAGTCGTTCTATCCTTCTGACGTTTGTCCACCGCAAGAGGTTGCAATGCCGATCCAGGTCATCGTGGCAATCCAAAACCTAAAACCCAAAATCCAAAATCGGATCACCCCACCCGGCGTTCCAACCCCTCACCCGGCAACAGATCCAAGGGTGGCGCGGGCAGATCACAGGCTTCGGCAATTGCCATAAGCACCAAATGGCTAACCAGATACTCTTGACCGAGCCGGTCGCGAGTGGTTGGATTGTTACCATCGCGCAAATTCAGGGCGTAGCGCCGCGGGCCAGTCGGCCCACGCACGGCGACGAAGGCGCGGTCGGCCCCGCGCCGGGTGCGATCAGTCGTAATCGCGGCGGTACAGGCAATCCCGAGCAGCGGCCCAGGTTGGTCGGCCAGCATTATTGCCCGCGCATAGGCCCAATCCGCCATCGCCGCTGCCGTCGCAGGACTCACCGCCGGAGCCAGGGCTGTCCCGGCGATCGACGCCAACGAGCCGGGGGCGTAACAATCAACCGCCTCCAGTACCGTGCGCGACGAACCGGCGACGGCGTGGAGCCAGAACAGGGCCAGACTGCCCGCCCCGGCAAAGGCGTAGACCAGCCGGGGGGGCGCGGCGTGAATCGCCGAGATCGTGGCGATCAAGGGCGTGGGCAGCAACTCCTGATCGGCGGCGGGATCGTTGCTCATGGTCAAAATCCAGCATGATACGGCGGTGGCTCGATCTATTGTAGCATTGAACGATGGGCAGAACAGTTAGCAAACCTAGATGCGCGAACCGCAGACCCGCGCATCCAACGTGGGCATAACAGGTGACCAGCAGGATCATCGCATGATAGATACTGCTGGCAAACCAAGCGACGCTCCGGTGCCGTGGGCGTCAACGCCTCGGCTCCGGGAAGCGAAGGCCACCTGCGTGGCCTGTTCAGCCCGCGCAGGCGGGCTTTGCTTGCCCTAGCCGAGGGCTTTCAGCTCCACGGCACGGGCATCTACCAGATTTAATTTTGAAAAACCATGAGCCGCCGGGAAAGCGCACCTCAGCGTTTGCCAGCAGGATCGTCGCATCAGCCATGGAAACAGCCTTGTTAGGCGTGACGCTATGATTTGCGACGCCTCCACGTTTTGTATAATAGGCCCACATTCACCCCCAACCATGGAGGATCGCAATGCAGGCAGAGCAGGGCGCGGCGGCGCTCAACCGGTTACTCGCATTGGTCGCAGCCTACCAAAACGGTCACCTGAGTGCCGAGGCGTTGCGTACTTCCTTAACAACCGAGGTGGCGTTGCAAGAGTTGGTGCGCCGCAAGGCTGGTCAGGCCTTGACCCGTGAGGGTACGGTGATTGATTTTGGGGCCGGCAGCCAGTTGGGCGAGGTGCAGATTCGTGATGTGGCCGGACGCGACATTATTAACCTGACGATCAATCTGCCGCCCACGGCAACGAGTGCAGCGCAGAACGGGCCATCCAGCTTGAGTGACGAAGAGCGAGCGCACAAACAAAACCTGTTGACCCAGCACCGCAAAATGCTCCACGCCCTCGAGTTGCAGGCAGCCCAATTTGGCCTCTATACGCCGCCTCACATTACGATTCAGATTGACGATCTGAAAGGCACGGTCGCTACGCTCCAGCGAGAACTCGATGGGTTCCTCTAACCCATTTCGTGATGTTTCTCTCTGCTAGCCTTTAGCCACCAACGCAGTCCGATCGCGGCGTAACAGGCCAACAAGGCCCAGAGTGGGAAGGGCGGGATTTGCACCGCCGCCCAGCGCGGGGCAGATAAGGCCATCGCCCCGGCACTCATCCAGGCTAAGGGGAGCCAGGCCAACGGCCCAAGGAACTGCCCCAACGGCAACCAGATCAAGGCCCCGGCCAGGGTCAGGCAACCTGCCGCCATCGCATAGGGCACGACCGGCACAATCACGATGTTCGCCAATGGCGAGACAATGCTCAGGTTGCCAAACTGGTAGAGGATCAGCGGCAGGGTTAAGACCTGGGCCGCCATGGTTGCGGTCAGGGCTTCGTTGATCAGGGCCATCCAGGGCCAGCAGAAGGGTCGCCGCGCCATGAACCAGGCTTCGACTGGTTTGGCGTAGGCGAACAGGCTGGCCGTGGCGAGCGCCGAGAGTTGAAAGCCGAGATCCCAGGGTGCGTGCGGATCGGCCAGGCTGATCAAGCCGCAGCCCGCAAATAACAGATGCCACGGTTCGCTTTCGCGTTCGGCGGCCCGTCCGACTGCCGCCAGACTCGCCATGGCCGCGGCCCGCAAAACCGCCGCCGAGGCCCCCGTAAACAGGGCGTAGATCCACATGACGACCAGCGCCAGGATCAGGGTTGGGCCGCGCCCTAGTCTGGCCCGCGCCGCAAATCCACCGAGCACCCCGGCCACAATCGTGAAATTCCAGCCCGAAACGACCAGAATATGACTCGTACCAGTTGCCGAAAAGGCGGCGTACAGTTCGTCGGGCATGCTAGCCTGGATGCCTAACAAAATCCCGACGGCCAGCGCGGCCTGCGGTTCGGGCAGCGTGCGCATAATCAGCCGCCGACAATCTTCCCGAAAGACGAGCAGGGCCGCCAGCGGGGCCAGGCCAGCCGAACCGGTGCGTTGCTGCACATTTTGCGGCTTGTTGAGCACCACAAAGATGCCGCGATGAGCCAGATAGGCGCGGTAATCGAATTCGCCGGGGCGACTCGCCGCGCGGGGTTGGCTGAGCGTACCGGTCATCTGTAAACGCTGGCCGTAGGCATAGGCCGGGAAAGGCGGCAGACTCACTTGTACCAGCCCCTCGGCGGCGCGGGCCTGCCCCGCAAGCGCGACGGCCTCGACCCGCAAGACCAGACGCTGGCTCTCGTCGCTACGTCGGGGGTCATCGGCAACTGCGCCAAACAAGGTCACTTCGCCCTGCTCGGCCAGGGTCACAATGCTGGTCGGGCCAAGGGGTTGGCCAGCGGCGGCATACCGCAACGCCCCCAGGCTCAACACGAGCAACAGGATGACCCAATGACGGGCGCGTTGGCGCCGCCGGAACAGGCCAACAGTCAGGAGCAGCAGACCAACCAGGCCCAGCCAGTGCCAAAACGTGACAGCGGCGAACTGGTGGGCCAGCAGCAACCCGAGCATCCAGGCGATGACGAGGCGAATCAGCATACCAACCTACGCGGCCAAAACACGAATCAAGCGCACTCGTAGGTTGTACCGTAATCGCAGGGCAAAAGATACGGCGCAAGCAAGGGAATCCCGCCGGGACGGGCGACCAACCGATCCGATGGCCTCCCCATGTAAGGCCGAAGCATGCGCTAGGGATAGATCGGGTTCTTCACCGATGATCCGGTGGCGCATGCTTCGGCCTTACGTGTCGCCACCACGGATCTGCTGGCACCATGCCCGACGGGAGCGCCGGGGCGGGCAACGGGATCGGAGGGCGGGCGACGGCCCAACAAAACCCTAAACCCCGCCAGCCCGCAATAGTTTGCGGAGCGTTCGAATCCCCTGCTGTTCGAGCCGCGTGGCCTGCGCCAGAAACAGTTGAGCCGTGGTCAGGGCATCGTTGAGGGCATCGTGTTCGCCGTAGACCGGCAAGCCGCGGGCCTGGGCTAAGGCCCGCAACTGGATTGCCGGGCGGGGCATGTCGGGCTGGACTTCGCCCAACAGTTTGGCATTTTCGTGCAGACTATGGGCTAGGCGGGCGGTATCCAGAATCGGCCCACGCAAGCGGGCATGGTGGGGCCGGAGAGCCTGATTCAGAAAGCCCACATCAACCTGGGCCACATGCACCACCAGCGCCCGTCCGGTCAGGCGTTCGAGGATCGCCGGCAGCACCTCATCCAGGGTGGGGGCGACCGCCAATTCGGCACGCATCAAGCCATGAATGCGGATCGATCCGCCACCCACTTCGAACCCGGCAGGTGGGCGGATCAAACTGCGCCAACGACTATCTAAGCAGACCCGGCCCTGGCGAACCTCGACTAACCCCACCGAGAGCAGCACATCGCGGCGGGCATCCAGCCCACTCGTCTCGGTATCGAGCACCACATAGGGTACTTCGCGCCAGGGCAGGTTGGGGGCGGGCCACGGCCCTGCTTCGTAGGCTTGGGCCCAGATTGGGGGCGGCGTGCGACGAACCCAGGGGAGGCTGAACCGCATGGTTACGCGCCTTTCGATCCTAAACGATCCGACCAGTCTGATAGGCTGAACCGAGGCCACGCTGAACCCGCGCAATCAGTTGCAGCGATTCTTTGAGTTCACGGCGTTCGACCGCACTCAGTTCACCAAAGTCTACATCATTAGTTGGCTCCTGGCCGCGACCAAGCTGGGTATGCTGATGGCGCAAGCGCAGCAGACTGATCAGTTCGAAGGCATGCACCAGCCCTTCAGACTCCGCTTCGCCAAGACTCGAATCGCGCCACGAAGCCCGCAACCGCGCGGTGGTATTGGTTTCGGCACGCCCGGCTTCGAGCGCAAAGAGGCGGGCCAGATCAACGATCAGGGCCGACCCGCGCAACTTCAGGTCAAGCCGGTTGTGATCAAGCGCAATCCCACGCATAAACGTCAGCGGAGGCGGGGTGCGCAGGGCGGCGCGGGCCAGTCGGGCTAGAAAAAGAGTGTTGCCGCGGGCACGGGCGATGGTCGGACGTAGCCCGGCCTCGACATCAAGCGTGCCATAGACCGGGCGATAATCGAAGAAGATCGCACTGCGCAGCAGGGCTTCTTCGTCGGGCGTATCAATCCAGCGCGCAAAATGGCCCTGCCAAGTACTGAGCGTCCCGCGCCATTCGGGGTTGGTGGCCATAATATTGCCGGGGCAACGTGGGAAGCCGCAGGCGACTAACCAATCAACCATCATGCTCGCCAAGGCCCCAAAATAGGCCGCCGCCTCGGGCGGAGCATGGTCGGCATAGACCAGCGCATTATCTTGATCAGTGCGCAGGGTCTGCTCGATGCGTCCTTCGCTGCCTACTACCAGCCAGGCGTAGGGCACGGGCGGCGGCCCGAGCGCCGACTCGGCTTCGGAGAGCAAGCGGCGATGGAGGGCATCACGGGCCACTGCGACGACCCGCCCAATATCGGTGGCGTGGGCACCGGCGTCAAGCAAGGCCGCAACTGCATCAGCGATCTGATCGGTATAGTGACGCAACTCTTCGAGGCCAGCGGCCCGTTCGAGTTGACGCGGCAAAAAGAGCGGGCTACGGCTCTGGCGGCGCAGAATATCGGTATGGGTCACAATCCCGATAATCCGGTTACCCTCAGTGATGGGCAGATGATGAATGCCGCGTTCGAGCATCATCAATAAGCCTTCGAAGGCCAGACTATCGGCGGAGAGCGTGACGGCAGGGGCACTCATGATCTGGCCCACCGGAGTGTCATAGGACAGGCCAGCGGCGAGCACCCGATTGCGCAGATCGCGATCCGTCACAATCCCGGTGCCACTATCCAGCACGCCTACCGGGGGCAGATCAACCAGCAGGCACGAAACCTGCTCTTTGCGCATGAGCTTGGCGGCTTCGGCAATCGACATTTCGGGATGGATCGCCACCAGATTACGGCGCACGAGGGAGCGCAGATTGGTCTGGAAGAGCGCCGGATCAGAGTCGGACTGGCGGCTCTTCAGGGCCAGATCGAGGCGAGCGAGGGCCGAGGCCGCAAAGAAATCGGCGAAGGCCGGATGGTCATTACGAAGCCGATGGAAGGTTGCGGCCGGAATCAGATAGGCCAGCGTCTCGATCTGGGCCCGAACCGTCACAATTGGCGCACGGTCACGGATCAGCGAAGCATAACCAAACGCTTCGCCGGGTTCGAGGGTATCAAACACCCGCACCACATCACCCTCTTCGCGCAGCAGATCAACTGCCCCCTTGCGCACGACATACAGAAACTGGGCGGGCGGGCCGCCAAAGGTCAGAATCGTCTGACCAGCCGCGAAATACTCGATCTGAGCATCAGCCATTGCCCGGGCCAGATCGGTTGCGGGCACGCGATCAAAGGGCGGGTAGGCTTGTAGAAAAGCGACAATCTCTTCCATAGCGTGGAGCGTCCTCGCATAATACAGAAAAGCCCTCACACGGGTGAGAGCTCAAGGCGGGAGGTGGGACATGGTTTCGGCCACGTCCCACCGCTCTGCATAGGAGGCTAGCGGCGTTCGATCAGCAACTTGATCGCGGTGCGCTCTTCATCGTCAATGGCTACATCAATGAACGAGGGAATACAGATAATATCAATGCCCTCTTCATTCAGATAGCTCCGGGCGATTGCAACAGCCTTAATCGCCTGGTTCGTAGCACCGGCTCCAATCGATTGCACCTCGGCCATACCATTTTCGCGAATGACGCCGGCAATCGCGCCAGCGACAGCACTCGGACGCGAGCGGGTCGAAACTTTCAGCACCTCGGTCACACGCTGCGGTTGAGCTGCCTGTGATGCACTAGCCCCGACAGCGCGGGCAATCGGCAGCGACTGGGCATTGGTCATGCGCTCCTCCTGTGGGTCGGATTGGGATGGTTCGGTTGGCAGGTCGTCGTGAGACGTCTCGAGGCTCATCGCGCCCAGCCCTCCTCTTGCTATGATTTGGTTGTCGCAACGCACTCAGTACCATACATAGGCACCGAGTTGGGCGGTGGCATCCCTGCTTCTCGGCACCACAGCATATAGCAAGATGTGTGCCAAGGGGAAGGGAGGGATGCCACGGAAACTAGCGGGCATAATCAACCGCACGCGTTTCGCGGATAATCGTCACCTTAATTTGACCGGGGTACTGAAGGCTCTCCTCGATCTTCTTGGCGACATCACGGGCCAGATGGATGCTTGCGAGGTCATCAATCTGATCCGGTTGCACCAGCACCCGGACTTCGCGCCCGGCCTGTACGGCAAAGGCACGTTGCACCCCCGGAAACGAGGTTGCCACCGTTTCGAGGGCTTCGAGTCGCTTGATATAGAGATCGAGCGTTTCGCGGCGGGCACCAGGCCGACCGCCAGAGATCGCATCGGCAGCAATGACCAGGAACGCTTCCACCGTTGTAGGTTCTTCATCGTGATGGTGGGCCGCAATTGCATGCACAATCGCGGGAGAGCGTCCCAGGCGGCGGGCAATATCGGCCCCGATCAGGGCGTGTGGCCCCTGAACTTCGTGATCAACAGCCTTTCCAATATCGTGGAGTAGGGCAGCGGTCTTAGTAATCGTGATATTGGCACCGAGCTCGGCCGCCATATGGGCCGCGAGCATGGAACACTCCAGGGAGTGTTGCAAGACATTTTGGCCATAGCTAGTGCGGTATTTCAACCGTCCCAGCAGTTTGATCAGATCAGGGTGCAAGCCCTGGACATTCGCCTCGTAGGCTACCCGTTCACCCTCTTCGCGCATAATCGCATCAATTTCGACTTGCGTCTTTTGCACCACCTCTTCGATCCGCGAGGGGTGGATGCGCCCATCCTTGAGCAGTTTAATCAAGGCGACCCGGGCCACCTCACGGCGTACCGGATCATGACACGAGAGGGTCACCGCTTCAGGCGTATCGTCCACGATAATATCAACACCGGTGAACTGTTCGAAGGCGCGGATGTTTCGGCCTTCGCGGCCAATAATCCGGCCCTTGAGCTCTTCGCTCGGCAGGTTCACCGTCGAAACTGTCAACTCAGCCACGTAGTCACTCGCACTCCGCTGGATGGCCAGCCCGATAATCCTACGAGCCAGCTTATCAGCCTCTTCACGGGTCTGCACTTCGATCTCGCGGATCCGGCGGGCCGCATCATCACGAGTCTCACGCTCGACTTGGGCCAAAATAATCCCCCTGGCCTCATCGCGGCCAAGTTGCGAAATACGTTCGAGCTCGGTCACCTGTTCCAGTTTGAGCTTTTCGGCCTCCTGGTACAGTTGCTCGATCTGGCGCTCGCGGCTTTGGATCTGGCGCTCACGGCGTTCGATCCCCTCTAACTTACGATCGAGGTTTTCCTCCTTTCGTTGGAGTCGTTCTTCTTGTTTTTGCAAACCCTGGCGTGACTCGCGCAGTTCTGCTTCGGCGTCATTGCGCAGCCGCAGGGCCTCATCTTTGGCTTGGAGCAGCAGCTCCTTCTGCTGGGATCGGGCTTCTTCGACTAAAAGGCGGGCTTCTGCCGCCTTCTGCTGAGCCAGGGAGTTGACACTATTGTTCACCCACATAACGCCCAGGCCCACGCCCGCGGCTAACCCAACAAACAGGGCTAGCACGACCCAGAGTATCTCTAACACGCTTGCCTCCTATGCAGTTGTTAATGTGCGCCGCAAGCGCCCTGCTCCAGTGCAGGGACCAACGGGCTGGAGTGTGCCATGATACGGACAATCCGCTTGACAAGTACTCCTCATAATACTGATGCTGAGTCATACTGTCAAGAATTTCATGGATGAATCAGGAATGGCTTCCCTTAACGTTGCTGGCTCGGCTACTGTTGAGTGCTACGCCATGCCATTATGCTCGCAACATTGGTATATAATCGGCATAGTTGTGGTATACTAGCGTGCTGTAGGTGCGTATACGGGTGGTTGACCCGTCTTTCTGTAATTGTGCAAAAAACTGTGTAGGAGTAAAGCAAGCAATGAGCATGCGAGGCGCTCGGGCAGGTGGCGGTGCGGGTGGGGGCGGACGAACACGGGGCCGCCGCCGCGAATGTGAGTTTACAAAGTTAGGGATTCTGCCCGACTACAAGGACATTAAGCGGCTTCAGAAGTACATTACGGCCCAGGGTAAGATTCTGCCCCGCCGCCGCACCGGGGTTACCGCGAAGATGCAGCGACGGCTTTCGATTGCGATCAAGCGCGCTCGCCATCTGGCGTTGCTGCCAGCCGCCCCGCAGCATACCCGGGCCTAATACCATTTTGGATTTTAGCTTGTGGCTTTTGGATTGCCGCGCCGGGCAGCACAAAGCCTAACGCTACGTTAAGCTTTGTGCTGTGTCATCAACGGTAATTGGTATAAAGCCGAGTTTTGGCTGATCAATCAGAAAGACCGCAGGGGCCTAATCGCCCTTGCGGTCTTTCTGATTCTGGTGCTTGGTACTCTGCTACATATCAAGCCAGGGTCATTCACAAGGTGACACCAAGCTCGCTCAGCGGGCCGCGTAACGATTCTTCGGCATTCAGCAAGCGCGCCCGCTCAAGCAGGTAAACCAGATCAAGGCTCTGACGACGGATGACCCCAGCTACATCGTCTTGATCATGCTTGCCCTCGTTGGCTCCGCGTCCAAGCAAGAGCTTGTGCGCGATCACGTCTTCGGGCGCAACCACATTGACTGGCGCACCGAGCAGTGAGAGGCGGCGCATGTGGCTGCGCATCGGTTCGTCTAACAAGAGCGGATAGGTGCGTCCGGCCCGCCGGAGGGTCAGGTCGTCAAACAGTTTGATGCCCCGCCAGAGGATGCGCTGCCCATCGAACTGAACCGCCTTGCCACTGCGCTGCAGCAGCTGCACCACCACATTAAGTTGGCCGCGGGGCACAATCAGATCAACGTCCTGAATCGGTCGGCGGTTGCCATACAGATGAGCCGCAGCGCCCGCAAAGACTCCCCACGCCATCCCGTCGGCGTCGAGAAGTCGCTGGACGACACCCAGGTTTCCAGCGATCAGTGACATAGCAGGGCTCCTCATCTGGCAAGACGACACTGCGAACCTGGCCCTAGCCTACCACGCTCCTATTACGAATGGTGTTCCATCCAGTTACTTCGGGTCAAGATCATCTCGTAGAACTCGACGAAGGTTTCGAAGCGGTTGCGCCGAAAGAAGCGCTGCATATCAGTAAACCGCTGATCATCAAGTAGTCGGAGCGACGGATCGCTACCCGCACTGCGCCACTCGCTCTCTTGATAGACAAAGCCGAGTCGCTCGTAACAGCGCACGGCGCGTCGATTGAAGGCGGCCACATCTAACGAAAGGTATTGAAAGGCTAGCGGGCCAAAATAGTGGTTCATAAACAGGGTCAAGGCTTCGGTTCCAAGTCCCTGGCCCACATAGGGTTGGGCTAACGAAATTCCCAGCCGCGAACCCGAACCGTCCCGCTCGACCTCGCGGAGCGAAATGCGTCCCACCAGGCGGCGCTGGCGATCTTCGACCGCCCACACATACCGTTGACTACTCCAGCCACGCCCAATCAGATCGTCGTAGTGCAAGGCCCGGGGAATGTTCCAGAGCGAACTGAATGGCTCGGTGTAGCGCGGCCATAACTCCTGGGCCAGCGTATCGCCACGTTGCCATGGCCGCACCGTGACCCGTAGACTCAACAGGGTTTGCCGGGTAGCATTGTCACTCATAGCTTGTCACTGTGGTAACAGATAATTCAACGACATCCACCCTTCAAGGGTGCGGCCATCAAGTTCGGTCCGTACCCGTAACCAGGGAATATTACCTTCGATCCGTGGTCCTTCGAGTTGGCGTACAGGTGTCCCATTGGGGATAACCGCCAGAATATTGTTCGGGTCATTCGCATCAGGCTCACTGCGCAGATTAAGCCCTTCAGCGATATTCACAAGGTAGATTGTCTCGGTCGGTTGGTTCAAGCCCTCAAGCCAATCGCCGGGTTGCTCGGGCAGAAAATCCGGCAGGCGGGGCATGCCTGGCAACGTTACGACGGGCCGCTCTAAGCGAAAGAGGGCCTGGACGGCGACAAAACTGCCGCCTGCCACCAACAGCACTAAGCCAACCATCACCAACCAGCCGATCAACTGGTGACTATGGCGCTGGCGCTGTAACTGCCCCGGATCGGCGGCCTGGCTCCGTCCCTGTGGTGGCTGCGGTGGGGTTGCGGCCTCAGGGCGGCGTGGCTGCGGCCGACTAACGGGTTGGGGCTTGGGTTGGGGGTCAGGGGTGGTTGGCGTGCTAAGCGCGGGATTACCCTCAGGACGAGTCGGTACGGGTCGCGCTGCCGCCCGACGCGCCTGGGTGCTCAGCGGTTGGGTGGTCGTACCCAATTCGCGCCAGAGCGCATCCAGGTCGTTGGCGAACGCTTGCGCATCCGGGTGGCGATGCTCGGGGGCGCGGGCAGTCGCGCGGGCCAGTAAACGCTCGACCGAAGGCAAATAGAGGCTCGGGCGGGCCTGGCTTAAAGCGGGAATCCGGGTCTGGAGATGGGCCAGCGCCACTGCCCGGGCATCGTCGCCGCGCATCGGACGTTCGCCCGTCAACAGTTCAAAGAGCAGCAACCCCAGCGCGTAGACGGTGGTCGCCGGGGTAGCGGGCTGCCCTTGACTCAGTTCGGGGGCACGGTAGTGGGCCTGATCCAGCAATGGCTCGGACGAACCGGGCTGCCAACTCTCGACCAGTTTGATGCGCCCTTCGTCTACAAGCCAGACATTGTTACTGCTAATGGCAGGATGGCTGAGGCCCAACGGTGCACTTGGACTCCGCTGGGCCTGGCAAAGCGCAACCGCCCCCGCCAATTGGCGCAGGTAGAGCAAGGCTTGTTCGGCGGTGAGCATGCCCAGGCCGCGCAAGGGGCGTCCTGTACAATATTCCGTGACCAGAAAAGGACGCTCGCCCACCACCCCGCTATCGAACACTTCGAGCATGGCCGGGTGCGAACGGCGGGCCATCTGACCAGCTTCGTTGACCAGGCGCTCACGGGCACGTTGGTTGCCCACCAGATCCTTACGTAACAGATGGAGCAGCACGCGTCGCTGGAGGCGTTCGTCGGCGGCGGCATAAACCGCCACCAGCCGGGTATCGCCCAGGTGCGCACTAACGCGGTAGCGCCCAAACAAGAGCGGAGCCGCACTTGGGGTAGCAGCAACATCACTCATGATCAGGCTCGCATCCCACGTGTAGCGGTCACCAATTCGTAGTGACCGGGCTGCCAGGGCCAGAAGCGAAGCCCGGTCCAGCCACACGTCTCAAGGGTGTGCGCACAGGTGCGCCGATCAAAGGCCCGGCCTGGCAAGAGCCGTGCCCAGCGATCAGGGACTTTGCTTAGCAACAGACGGCCCCCGGGCCGGGTCACCCGGGCGAGTTCGGCCAACGCCTGGCGGGGACGCGGAAAATATTCAAGCGCCTCGAGACATGTTACGAGGTCGAAACTTGCCGTAGCCCAGGGCAAATGTCCAGCCTCGCCAATTTGCCACAAGGGTGACCTTGCATACTCAGCACCAGCCATCAGCGCTTCGTTCTCCTGGGTGGCCCATTGCTGGCGGGCCACTACAATCATCGCAGGGGTGAGATCCAGGGCGGCGATCAGGGCCGCCGGGTGGGTCTGTCGCAAGAGGCGAGGGATGCGTCCAGTTCCAGTTGCGACATCAAGCACCTGCGGCTGGGTCTGGTAAGCCAGGGCAGTCTTGATGTGCGCTCCTAGGATCGTATCGGCCGCAGCCTGACCTGGGGCATGCACTGCATCGTAATGCCGCGCCCCCAACCCATAGACGAGGCGAACGGCCCATGGGCCAAGGTAGGCCCCTTCGGCTAAGATGATCTGCCAGTAGAGCAGCGCGGCTGTGCCTATTCCGCCACTCAACCACCATAACCACATACGCTGCATATGTAACGATTATAGCACGCCCTACTGCCAGGGTGGGGGGAATGCCGGATTAAGCACAATTCGTTCGATCAGCCAGCCCTCGGGGCCGCGACGCAAACTGTAGGTCACATCGAGGATGTAAGGCGGACGCCGTCCGATCAGTTCTGGGGTGCGCTCATCGGCAAAGAAGGGACTGCCCCGGTATAGTTCGTCACTCCAGCGCTCGCGGCTCGTGACGATTGCCCGCTCGGCATCAACAATGTCGAAGGAGCGCAGTTGCAGGTCAAGCAGTTTCTGGCCGACAAATTCGCCCTGGCGCTGGAGCCGTTCGATGTAGGCTGCCGTATCGGCCAACTCTTCGGGGCCAAGGAAGGTGGCTACTGGTTCAACGGTGGTATACCAGACCGCCTGAACGAGTTGTTCGTTGAAGCGCCGAATAAGGCTGGCTAACTCCTCTTCGGCCCCTTGCTCGACGAAGTAACTCGCCGTCCACGGGGCAAGCGGCGGGGCCGCATCGGCGTCGAGCATGGCCCGCCAGGCGTCGTCGGTCAGGCGGTCGCCTAGCGGTTGGCTAAACTCGTAGTGCGAAAAGACCCCGCCGACCGTCAAGACAAGCCGCCCATCTACGGGGGCGACCACGTAGATCGGGAAGATCCGACCAACCGCATTTTCGAGCACCAGGCCACTGTTGGGATCGGTCGCAATGTCGGCTACCACCGCCGCTTGCAGATCGTCGCCGCCCGCCGGAAAGCCGCCCCGACCCTGGTAGACCGCCTCATCATCGGCCGCAAAGGTCAAGGCTTCGATCTCGGCTCCATAAAAACGGATCAGTTCGTAGTCCTCGTCGCTTAACCGTTCACCGCGTAACTGTTGTTCGGCCATCCGTTGGAGCCGCTCGGCCAGGTGGGCCATGGCTGCCAAGGCGTCACGGTCGGCGGAATCGAGCAGCCCGCGTTCGTCTAGGCCCGCAATCGTCATACGGGTTAGGCCCACCACGCGGGCATACAGTTCGGGGACTGGTTCGACATAGCCACGGGCACGTTCCGGCTCGGGTGGTTCGAGCGAGTCGTAGCCGCGCTCGGCATAGACCTGTTTGGCATACAGGATCGTATCGCGTTTGAGTTCCGTCCACGAAGCCAGTGCGGTGGTCAGTTGCTTGTCGCGCCAGGCCGCCGATTGCATAAACGCGGGGTAGCCCGGCCCAACCGGGTCGAGCAGGGGTCGCAAACTGTGGATCCAGCTCCAGTACAGGTTCTGGGTCCAGACTGTTTCGTCGTAGGTGCGAAAGATCTGTTGCAACTCGGCCAAATTGGCGCGGTAGTTTTCGAGTTGGGTCGTGCCATTGGCCTCCAGGTGTGTCAGGGCCTGTTCCGAGCCAAGGGCGGCAAAGAAGTCGAGGGAACTGGGCAGGCCACGGGGCACCGCCGGACTAATCAAACGCTGGAAGACAAAGGCATCGGGCACGAAGCGCTGGCCCATGAAGCGCAGCCCCTTGGTATCAGCCAGATCCATGCCCTCGCTGATCACCATGCCTAAAATGGCGGGGGGGCGCAGTTGCTCGATCGCCTGGACGAAGGCCGCAAATTTGGCTGGATCGGTCAGATCACGCGGCGCATTGATCGGCCCATAGGCTTCAGCGAGCGCCGTCTGGTACTCTGGCGGGGTCAGGTCATCGCTGCGCCCCACAAAAAAGACGGTTGGCTCGTAGATCCCGGCCCAGAGTTGCGCAGCGGGCAAGCCTGCCACTTGCGCCTGTTGATAGGCCAGGGTCAACAACGCGGCCTGCTGGGTCTCGACGGGATCGCTAACCCGGAAGGTCATCCGGCCGTGCCACATCATCGCTCGAAAATACTGCTCGAGAGCCGCACTCTTGGTATAGTGACCGCGGGGCACGTATTGGCTCCAGTCCTCGCCCTGGGGGTAGGCGGGAAAGATTGCCGAAGGCCCGAACCCGGCGTGAGTGGCAATCTGGGCCAGATCAGGCTCGGCCAGATCGCGCAACCCCTCGGGAATGCGCCAGTCTGGGTCGAGCAGTTTAAGCGCAACGGCGAAATAGGCTGCATTGCGGCGTGCGGCTTCGGCCCAGGTTGTGCCAGCCAGGGCTTCGTATTGGGCGACCGACTCGCGCAAAAGTGCCGCATTGATTGCGGCCAGCATCGGAAGGAAGCTCTGCGTTTCGGCGCGGCGCAGGGTTTTATCAAACAGCAGGTGGTAGACGTGCAACAACGAGTCGGAGGTTACAAAGATGGGTAGATTGTCATAACGTGCCCGCTCATACAGTTCGTAGAACTCTTTGGTGGTTCCCGGGCTGACCACAAAGCCATTTGCGGCCAGGCGTTGGCGTTGCTCGGGGCTGAGCAGCACAGTCAGGGCGACATTGCTCAGATCGGGTGCGATTGGCTCAGGGGCTGGGGTAGGCGGTAGTGCAGCCAGCGGTGGCGGCTCAAAGGGCGCAAAGCCGCTGTTTGCGGCCGGACGAAAGCCAACTGGCAACGCCGGAGCCGGTAGTTGCAAGGTTGCGACTTGAAGGCCTGCAATGGGGGTTGGCACGGCGGCGAGGCTGGCAACGGGTGCAGCACTGACCGGGGTTGAAGCGGTTGGGATGGTAGTTGGCGGAGGTGCAACCGGCGTACAAGCGGCCAGGATGGCACAGAAACCGAGGACGAGCGTCAGGGGGGCTGAGCGCATAACGACCTCCTGGAAGCGAGGGGCGGGCCAAGGGGGAGCAGCTAAGGGCACGTCTGCCCATTAGTATAGCACGCTGAATTGGGCAAACCATGGTGTGGGGTGGGAGCGCCACTCCACACGCCTCGTCACTCCCGACACGTTAACAGGGTAAGTCTCCCTGCCGTTCAACCCCCATGATCAGGTATACTGGTTATATTGGTGTCACTGTTGCCACCATAATCTGTTTTCCCCGGTGTGTTCGCAGTGTGGGCAGTGTAGCCTACAACCCAGCATACCGAATTATATGCCACAAGGAGGCAATCCATGTCCCAGATTCCCCCCGGTCGGATCGGCCTGCCACCACGCAGCAATGTTGGTAAGCAGGCCCCCATCGCCGCCGGTTTCGTTGCGGTATTGGTGATCGCGGCGATCTTGATCAGTAGTTCGATTACGACCATCGAAGCCGGTACCCGTGGTGTGCTCAAGACCTTTGGCGAGATTACCGGCGTGCTTGATGAAGGGCTCCACTTCCGGATGCCCTTTATTACCTCGGTCACGGTGGTGGAGGTGCGCACCCAGCGTTACGAGTCCAATTCGACCGCTGCCTCGCGTGATTTGCAGATTGTCACGAGCAATGTAGTGATCAACTACCGGCCAGATACCGCGCAGGTTGATCGGCTGGTGCGTGAGGTTGGCGTAGACTATGAGCGCCGTGTGGTTGATCCTGCCATCCAGGAGGCCCTGAAGGCGGCAACGGCCCAGTTCACCGCCGAAGAGTTGATCACCCGCCGCCCCGAGGTCTCCGATGTGATTTTGCAAGGGCTGACCACCCGTTTGGCACCGCGAGGCGTGATCGTCGAGACGGTCTCGATCACCGATTTCAACTTTAGCCCCGAGTTTGCCCGGGCGATCGAAGCCAAGCAGGTCGCCGAGCAGGATGCGCTGCGGGCCTCGCGTGAGTTGGAGCGTGCCCGCATCGAGGCGCAGCAACAGGTTGCGCGGGCCGAAGCCGAGGCCACCGCTCGGCTCGAAGTTGCCCGGGCCGAAGCCGAAGCCCTGCGCCTCCAGCGCGAGGTTATCTCGCCCGAATTGTTGCAACTGCGCTTCATTGAGCGTTGGGACGGGGTGCTGCCGCGCTTTATGAGCGGTGATACAGGGATTACGCCGCTGCTTCAACTTCCGGCCGAGGAATTGGCCCCGGCAGCGCCAGCGGTTGTGCTGCAGCCGATTGCTGAGCCGACAGCCGAAACCCCGTAAGATGGTGGCTCCGGGAACGAGCATCCGCTCGTTCCCGGAGCAGGGCTTCAGGGAGAACCACGTTCTCCCCGGCCCACTGCACGCAGAGTAGCTCGTTCCGATGCCGAGTAGCGATCTTCGTTCAGGAAGAACCACGTTCTCCCCGGCCCACCGCACGGAGGTGGGCATCCATCCATTCATTCCGATGAATCCTGGGCAAGCCAGCGATTGAGCATGATCCGCAAGCCTTCGATCGTAGATGGTTTGCTCAGATAGTCATCCATCCCGACTTCTAGGCAGCGATCGCGGTCACCTTCAAGGGCGTTGGCATTCATGGCAATAATCGGGATCCGTTGCCCTGTGCCTGCTTCGTTGTGGCGAATCTGATTCGTGGTAGCGTAGCCATCCAGTTCGGGCATCTGCACATCCATCAGGATCAGCGCGAACTCTTCGGCTGACTGCGCCAGGGTCGCAAGCACCTCGGTGCCACTTGCGACCGCCTGCACCCGATAACCTAAGCGCTTGAGTTGCAGGCTCGTGACGTGCTGGTTGATGGGGTTGTCTTCGGCGAGCAGAATCAAGGGCGTGGCGCTGATCTGACGATAGACAGACGGTGATACGCTTGGCGCAGGAGCCACTATGGGTGTGCTCGTGACCGCCAGTGGTACCACAAACCAGAAGCACGAGCCCTGGCCAAGCTCGCTCTTGACCCCAATCTGGCCGTCCATCAATTCGATCAGGCGGCGGGCAATCGCCAGACCCAAACCCGTGCCACCATACTTACGGGCCAATGAGTTGTCGGCCTGTACAAAGGGTTGGAACAGGCGCTGGCTTGCCTCTGGGGTCAGGCCAATCCCTGTATCGGTGACCTCGACCCGGAGCCAGGCTGCCTCGGGGGTGGCTCGTTCGAGGGTGGCGCATACCTCGACGGAACCCCGTTCGGTGAATTTGACGGCGTTGCTGACCAGGTTCAGCAGTACCTGGCGTAGCCGGATATCATCACCGATCAGGGTTGCGGGCAACGCTGGATCGATCTGGGTCTGGAAACGCAACCCTTTCAGTCGGGCGCTACTTTCGAGCAGGGTGCTGATCTCTTGCACCAGATTCGGCACCTGGAACGGCTCATGATGCAACATGAACTGGCCGGCCTCGATCGTCGAGAAGTCCAGAATATCGTTGATCAACATAAGCAACATCCGGCTCGATTGCTCGATCGTACTGGCAAATTCGCGCTGGCTCGGCTCGAGTTGAGTCGCGCTGAGCAGTTCACTCATGCCGATGATCGCACTCAGTGGGGTGCGAATTTCGTGGCTCATGGTGGCAAGGAAGGCCGATTTAGCCCGCGTGGCTGACTCGGCCGCATCACGCGCCCGTTCCAACTCATCGGCTACCTGCTGCCGTTCGGTAATGTCAATTGCGACCCCATCCCAGAGCACACTCTGGTCTTCTAACTTGCGGGGACGCGAATAGAGGTACAGCCAGCGTTCGCTGCTATCATCGTCCCGTAGATGACGCACTACCTCGGCAAACACGCTCATGTCGCGAAACGAATGCTGTTCGGCCGCAGCGACCCGCTCACGCTCTTCGGGCGCCATGCAACGGTGTAGCACCTCGGGATTCTGGAGGGCTAACTCGGGATCAACCCCGAGGACCTAGAACACCCCGCTGCTCAGGTAGGTGAAGGTGGGGCGTTGGTTAGAGTCGTAGCGGTACTGGTAGATAAAGCCATTGGGCAGATTGTCGCCCAGGGCACGCAATTGGGTCTCGCGGGCCCGCAGGGCGCTGGAGGTCTCCCATTGTTGAATGAAGGTCGCCATTAACTCGCATCCGGTGCGCAACAAGCGTACAGCTGGTTCGTCCCAGGTGCGTTGGTGGGCATGTTCACTGGCCGCGAGGTAGCCACGCATCCGGCCAGCGATCAGCATACCGATTACCAGGAACGACTACACGCCATTGCGCTCGAAGTGCTGGCGAACTTTCGAATCGACAGGCAAACTGGTGGCAGTATGGCCGCTAAATACTCCACCGCGTTGCAGGATTGCGACTACCGACGGCGGTACGTCTGCTTTGCGAAAGGTAAGGTTCTGGTGGTGGGGGTAATTGGGATCTTGATCGGCGATAATCTCGGAAAATTGGGGCAGAAAGGCTTCGCCCGAGGGGTACAGATTGAAGGAGAGCCGGGTACAATCAACGGCTTGGCGGAGTACCACTGCCGAGGATCAGGCTGGATCCAACCAGCCCCAGTCCGCCGATGGCACTTGCGAAACGGGCCTCGCGGAGCAGTGTGGCAAGTACCGTAGACATCAGCAGCAGCCCCAAAGCGAGGCTCAGACTCCCGAGCAGAAGCAGCGATCCCAGGCTGATCAGCAGCCAGGCCACAAGCATCGCGTCGGCCCGCCGTTGCGGATCGGCGGGGCGGCTCATCACCAGCCCGAGCACCAGCAGGATCAGCCCGCCGTGCATCATGGCATTGAGGGTCTGAGCATGTCCGAGTTGGTTCAACAGACTGAGGCCAAGCAGGGGAACTACCACCAGCAGTAGGATGCGGTTCAGCCACATAAGGGTGATTTGTCGCCAAGCCTGGATCGGATCAGTCGAGGAATATGATGCGGTCTGCGGTATGGGCAAGTTATGCATAGGCTGTTCCTGTGCGGCATGGTGATGGGAATAGCTAAACGGCATGGCGTTCATCCACACCATGCCTAAGCCTAGCATATACCTATAGCCCTGCTGTAACCTTAGACCGCCAGCGCCTCGCTAATCGCCTGTTCGACGCTCATGGTGCGGCCCTGGCTGCTGGCGGTCGCTTGCTCAAGCGGAGTAAGCGCCGCCAGAGCCGGGGCCAGGGCCGTATCAAGGCGGGTCTGTTCGGTGGGGCTGAGCGGGGTGCCGATCTGGGTACGCAAGCTAGCCGCTGCTGCAACCAGGCGCAAGGCCCGTTCCGGCTGATCGGTCTGGGCTGCCAGCACGCCCACATCTTCCAGTGCATAGGCGATCGCCCAACGGTCGCCCAGGTCGCGGCTGAGCTGCAGACTTTCGCGGTAGAGTCGTGCTGCCGCACCGTGGGTGCCACTGGCCCGATAGCTGTTGGCGAGCGTATTGAGGGCAATCGCCACCACACTGCGGTCGCCGATTTCGCGGAACAGGCTGACGGCCTCTTCGAGGCGGGCCTGGGCTTCGGCGGGCAGGCCCAGATCTAATAACAGGTTGCCAAGATTATTGAGCGCCGTCGCGGCACCCCAACGATTGCCCAGGGTACGGTGGATCGCGAGCGCTTCTTCTTGATAGTTGCGGGCCAGTTGCAGATCGCCCGAGCCACGGGCCACAATCCCCAGGTTGTTCAGCAGATTGGCACTCATCAGTTGATCGCCAAGCGAGCGCCGAATGGCTAAGCCCTGTTCGTAGAGCGTACGGGCCAGCACCCGATCGCCCTGTTGACTGGCAACCGTGCCGGCCGTGCGCAGAACCAGGGCGACCCCCGCCTGATCGGCAAGGGCCTCGAAGCCCTGACGGGCTAGATCAAGCCAGGTAGTGGCGTCGCTAAAGCGGCCCTGTTTGCGCATCAGTTCGCCGAGCGCAGCCTGGGCCCGGGCCGCCTCACCTGGCTCCGCACTCGCCTCGGCCAGCGCCAGCGCCTCGCGGTAGGCGGCGTCGGCCTCGGCCCAGCGGCCCACAAATTCGCGTACCTGGCCCAGCCGGAGCAGTGCCTGCCCGCGTTCGGCTCCCTCAAGCAGGGCGATGGCACGCTCGAAATAGTTGATTGCCGTCAGATTGGCGTAGATCTCTTGCGCTGCCGTCCCCGCCCGCAGCAGGTATTCGCGGCGTTTCACCAGATTCTCGCTACGGTCATAGTGGAAGGCCAACAGGTCTACCGGCTGCTCTTT
Organism: Oscillochloridaceae bacterium umkhey_bin13; assembly: GCA_048381555.1. Lineage (GTDB taxonomy): Bacteria > Chloroflexota > Chloroflexia > Chloroflexales > Chloroflexaceae > Viridilinea. The sequence goes on along the minus strand of JBLWKA010000004.1, from coordinate 60,827 downwards.
GCCATGGGCGGCCTGCTCGATCTGCAGCGCGATCTGTTCGTGCAGCACCGCCCGCGTCGCATAGGGCAGGCTCTCGTAGGTGACTTCCTGGGTCACAATATGCTTGAACAGGTAGGTCAATTCGGGTTCAGGGGTGTCTAGGGGCGTCAGTTCAAGCGAACTGAGCACTTCGAGTTCGTGTTGCACCTGCACACGTTGCCCGAAGAAGGACGAAACCCCCCAGAGTAACGAGGCCCGAAAGAGCCGTCCGATCACACTGGCAATCTTGATCAGGCTCTTCTGGTTTTCGCTGAGGCGATCAATGCGGCTCAGGATCAGACTGTGCAGGCTGGGTGGCAGATCAAGTTGAGCCAGGCTGGCGGGCTGATTGACGGCCAGCCCCTGGTCGCGCATATAGTTGAGCAGTTCTTCGATGTAGAAGGGATTGCCCTGCGCACGCTCCTGCACCCGTTCCAGCAAGGCCAACGGAACTTCTTCCAACTCACCCAGCACCTGGCTCAGTTTCAGGCGCACCAGTTCGCGGACTTCGTCGGCGAGCAGACTATCGAGGGCCAGTTCGCGGAAGTGGCTTAGTTGGCGCACGGTCAGGGTCGTACTCTGCTGGAGTTGCGGCGGGCGGTAGGCGATCACAATCAAGAGCGCCATACTGGTTGCTGCTCGCCCAACCGCTTCGAGCAGATCATGGGACAAGGGATCGAGCCAGTGGCAATCTTCGATCACCAGTAGCATCGGGCGTTCGTTGGCCCGGGCACGCAAGCAGCCAATCACCAGTGATTCGAGTGCAGCTTTGCGCAGGCGTGGATCGAGGCCGGCTGTCAAATCATTTTCGGGAATCGGCAAACCCAATACCGTGCCAAGCAAAGGCAAGCGGGGTAACAGACTTGGATCAAGCCGAGCCACCGCTACCTGAAGGGCACCAAGCTGGTATTCGGGCGAAGTGGTTGGATCAAGTTCGAACAACGAGCGCAAAATGTTTTGCCAGACCAGATAGGGCGTATTCGTGCCAAACGACTGGCACTCACCGCCGTAGACCGGCAAGCCCATGCCCCAGGCTTGTTGGACTACTTCGGCCACCAGCCGCGATTTGCCCATACCCGCTTCGGCCATCAGGCCAATAATCTGACCGTTGCCCTGCTCGATCTGATGGATGCGGTCGAGGATAAAGCCCAATTCGGCCTGGCGACCGACCATGGGCAGGGCATAGCGTGGTTCGTGCAGGCGCACCGTCGTATGATCCAGCCCGATCAGGCGGAACGGCGCAATCGGCTCGCTCTTGCCCTTCAGCTTGATTGGCGGCAACTGTTCCCAGCTAAAGCGTTCGCCGGTACTGTGGCGCAATCCCGGACTGGTCAAGACTTGACCGGGTACGGCGGCCTGCATCAAGCGTGCGGCCATATTGACTTCGTCGCCGAGGGCACCATAGGTTCGGCGGGTGCTTCCACCATACGCGCCGGTACGAACCCGACCCTGACTCAACCCGATCTGGACTGGCTCTAGGTACGGAATCTTGGGGTCACGCAATTCGAGCGCGGCCATCACCGCCCGCACATGATCATCCTCGTGGGCAATCGGTGCGCCAAAGGTTGCGTAAAAGAAACTGCCCTTATCACCAATGCTGAGTTGCAGAATATAGCCGTCGTAGGCCCGCAGAATCCGTTGCGCCCAGAGCATAAAGGCATCAAGTTTCGCCTGCGCTAAGGGATCATCGTCATAGTCAATCCCGCCAAAACGCAAAAAGAGCGCCACCACTGGACGCAACTCGGTCAGAAAATCACCCATGCCGGCCCGCAACCGTTCATAGACTGGCGGCAAAAGCCAGGCCCGCCAGCTCGCTTCGGTCAGGGCATCATCGGGGAGGAGCGGCCAGGGCGTTGGTGGAACCGGCTCGCGTAGCGCGGCCAGCACCGCAAATGGGGCACCGGTCTCGGCATCGTTGCGCCAACCACTGATTAGGGCCAGTTCGCCAAGCGCCTGGGCCGTGGCGGCATCAACCACCACCTCGCCCTTATTAGCCTGATGCTCAGCTTCGGCCATATGCTGGAGCGTCTCGCCCGCCAGCACATCAATCGTCTGCACCGAAGGATCACCGACCAGAAAACGGCGAACCGGGCCACTGGCGATCCCCACTTTGATCGCCAGACTGACCGTGCCCGCATCAGGAATCGTAATCGTGGTAAAGGGCTGCATTGCAGCCTGGAGTGCCAAACCACAGGCGGTGGCACGGTGGCTTCCGGGCGGTAGCGTGGGATCATCGGCGAACCAGCAGGTAATCGCATCGCCAGCAAAGCCGAGCACCGACCCTCGATAACGATCCACCTCGGCGATCAGGGCATCGTAGACCCGATTGAGCTGCTGGGGCAGGGCTTCGGTCCCACGTTGCGGCCCCAGCGCTCGCACCAGCGCTTCGGTGAGCGGCGTAAAGCCCGAAATATCGGCAAACAGCGCAGCCCCGCTACTACGTTCAGGCAAACTCCGTCCAGCGGCAATGGCGTGCCGACGGTCAACCGGAATATAGGCCAGAGGTGATTCCATGGCACTGCTTCGCTTTCGCTCGGTGTTCAGGAGACGTTAGCATCATACCAGAGTAAACAACTTTCGTGCATCAGCCCTGGTGCCGCAACAGGCTTGCTTGACCGGGTAGAATCGGTAAGGTATAATTTTTATTGCAAGAGTGTTCTATTTTTTTTGCATGGACACCTATAGCTTTGCAACAACGGAGTATGCTGGTGAAGCGTGAGCTTGGAGCAAATCCAACGTATGCGGTTGACCGGAGTCAAGATCGCATCATCGTGCCAACTATTCAAAGCACGTATACAGTGGCCTCGTTGTTTTCTGGATGTGGGGGTATGGATTTAGGTTTTCGAGGAGATTTTACATTTCTTGCCACATATTACGAGCGCCTCCCCTTTGAGATTGTATGGGCTAATGAAATCAACGAGGCCGCCTGCCGAACATATCGTCGTAATCTTGATGAGCGCATTGTGTGTGGTGATGTTTGGGATTTCTTGCATGAAGTTCCTCGTAACGTAGATGTTTTAATTGGCGGATTTCCCTGCCAAGATATTTCAATTAATGGTAAAGGTGCAGGGATTAACGGAAAACGTAGTGGTCTGTATCGGGCTATGGTTGAAGCGGTTCGACTTGCAAAACCAAAGATTTTCATTGCGGAGAATGTCAAGGGTTTGTTGATGCGGCATAATCAGGCATCATTAGAAAAAATCCTAGAAGATTTCCATGATCTTGGATACAAAGTTTCATATAAACTCTATCACGCAGCCAATTATGGTGTTCCTCAAAGCAGGGAGCGGGTTTTCATTGTGGGGACGATCGATCATGACCGGAAATTCATGCCCCCCACAGAGATTGTCTCTAAAGACAATTGGATTTCTGCCCAAGCAGCGATTGGCGATCTCGAAACACTGGCGAGTGATCCACGGATTAATCATATTTGGAGCCTTGCTAATCGCAGCCCCGATCAAGGTAATCGTCAGCTTGATGCATCGAAGCCGGGGCATACCATTCGCGCAGAGTGTCATGGCAATATTCAATATCACTATCGGCTACCGCGCCGTATCTCGATGCGTGAAGCCGCAAGAATTCAATCTTTTCCTGATGACTTTATCTTCGAGGCTAAACTTCGCGAGACAGAACGGCAGATTGGCAATGCGGTTCCACCCGTCCTGGCTTGGCATATGGCCCGCGCTGTTCAACGCTACCTAGAAAAAGGAGCTTAGCGCGGTGAAGCAGCATGAATTTGAGTTCATTCTCGATCAAGTCGTAGCTGAGTTGAATCAAGAGCTTGCCACTACAGGCGTATTCTCAAGCTCAAAAGGTTTTGAAAACCGCGTGCGAGAAGTTATTGACCGAATCGTTGCACCGAAAGGTATTAACGTAACCTTTAATCCGCATCCTCATGTGTTTCCTGATATTGCGGTAGGCGATTTTGGCGTTGAGGTTAAGTTTACGTTGAACGATACGTGGCGGAGCGTCGCTAATAGCATTGTTGAGTCTACTCGTAACGCGGGATTGCTGTATGTTTACATTGTGTTTGGTAAAATGGGTGGCACTCCTGAAGTAAAGTGGGCTAAGTATGATGATAGCGTTGTGCATGTGCGCACGACCCATGTGCCGCGATTTGAAGTTGAGATCAACCCCAAAAGGTCTTTATTTGGTTTGATGGGTATCTCGTATGCTGAGTTTAGTGGTTTGCCGATTGAAGAGAAAATGAAATATATCCGAAAATATGCGCGATCTCGCTTGAAACCCGGCGAACGTTTGTGGTGGCTTGAGGAAAAATCCGAACCAGAACATTCTTTACCACTTGAAGTGAGGCTGTATACAAGTTTAGCGGCGGAAGAAAAACGGAAACTTCGTGCTGAAGCGGCGATTCTCTCGCCTAAGGTTGTCGGCCCTTCGCGGTCAAGAAATAAGTATGATGATGCTGTTTTGTATATTCTTACCTATCACGGTGTCGTATGCCACCAAGCTAGGGATTTGTTCTCAGCCGGGAGTGTTGCGCTCAGATCAGACGAGCAACGCGGCGGGGTTTATATCCAGCGTGCTTTGCAAGATATCGAAGCTGAGATGCTGGATGCGGCTATGCGTCTGGAAGATGCGTTGTTTGTTGAGTACTGGGGACAAGCGTACCCGCCCGATCAACGCATTGCAATTTGGTTGCGTATGGCTGATCTGTATGCCAAAGGTTGGGTGCCTTCGAAGGTTCTGTTTCAAAAGGCGTAGGGCCGCAGCACGCTGCGGCCCTACGCCTTGCCCCTTCCCTCGTTAGCGCAGACAGAAGTTGATCACCTGGCGTGTCCCATCCTTGAATTGCAGGGTCAGATCGCGGCAGCCGCGCCAGTTGCGTTCGGTCTTCCAAACAAAGGTGTATTGATTGGTTCGTGGGTCGTAGCTCAGGTTGCTGGCCTTGGCGCTTACCACTTCCTCGACCGGGGCCTCACTACTGTTCTGACACCTCACGGTCGCGACCAGTGGATAGCTCGGCGCGAAGATGTTCAGGCCGTAGTTGCCGCCCAAACTAAACTTGATCGGCACCGACTGCCCGGCACGCACGATATTCAGCATGCCGTTGTCAATTGGTCGGAAGAAGCCGGTGAAGGCGTAGCGCGTTAACAGTTGCAACTCGGCGCTTTCGGTGGTGCCACCCGGGTTGGTGGCGACCAGTTTGTAGCTGTAGAGTGTGCCCGGTTGCAGCCCGGTGAAGGTTACACTCACGTTGATCGGATCGGTGCCCGCTGCGAGTTGCCCAGCCGGGATGGGCTGATCGGGAATGGCCCCATAGTCCGCCGCGTCGGCCCGTTTGATCCGGAAGACCCAACTGGTCGCTGCGTCGTTCGGGTTGACCGTGCCACGCAGGGTGGCCGTCGTGGTCGTCTTTTCGGCCTCCGGCGTGTTCGGGACGGGTTCCAGGGTCACGAGCGGTGGTGTCCCGGTCTGAATGTTACCGATGCGCAGGGTTGTGCTGGTGCTCGAACTGGTATAGCCAACCAGCCCTTCACCGACGCTGACGATCACGGCATAGTCACCCACCGGCAGATCGGGTACGCTCAAGGTGGCCCGTCCACCCAGACCCGTATTGACGATGACACTCAGCGGGTCACCTGGCCCATCCAGGCTAAAGGTCACCGGCACATTGAAGAGCAGTTGTCCATCGGCTCTGACGGTAGCTGTCAAGACTGTCTCGGCTCCTACGGGTGCGGTTACCAGTGGCCCGGCCGGCTCCAGACTGATGCTGGTGCTCTGTGGATCCACCGTGAAGGGCAGGCTCGCCCCTGCCGCGCTCAGGTCGCCCGCCCCGTTAAACGAGGCGGCCACCGTGTAGTCGCCAGGTGCCCTGGTCAGGCTAAAGGTCACCGTAGCCTGGCCGTTCGCATTCGTCACGCCCCGCCGACTCAGGCTGCCGAGGGTGAAGTTGATCGTCTGATCACTCAGGGGCTGGCCCTGGCTATTCTGCAGCGTCGCCGTAAAGCTGGCCGTGTCACCAAAGATCCCACTGCTCGGGCCTGCCAGGCTCAGACTGGTGGCGATCTGGGCCGCAGGCGGTGCAGGCGGCGGTGTATTAACGCTGTAGAAGGCCCCCAGGTTGGTCATGGCCGTCACCAGACCCACGCCATTGACGGCCTGCACCATAAAGCGCAGGTTGGCGGCACTCTGGCCCTGACCCAGGGTCAGACTGCCCGTCCAGATTGACGAGTCTTCGGTCGATTGGGTCAGGTTAAGCGATTGCCACAATGGGTTGGCAGCGGTTGGGTCGGTATAGGTCACCCAGACCTCTTGCACGCCCGCCGAGAGATCGCCCGTCGCCCGGGCCGTGAAGGTGACCACGCTCCCCTGGCTGCTGGCACTGATCGCGCTCAGCGCGATGGGTGCGGCGAGGGCCGGGGTGTTGATCGTGCCGGTACCCACATCAGCGGTATAGCTGACAACGTTGCTACTGTAGAACAGGCGCACATCGTAACTGCTGAACAGGCGCAGCGTGCCGATCGGCGAGGTGGCATCGTTCGAGCGGTATTGGGCCGCAGTCAGTTCGAGCAGGGTGGTGCCGTCGCCGTCGTTGGCGAGTTGATCAAAGAAGTTGATCCCCAACTGACGGATCGGGAAGAAGACCTCGCTCGTAAAGATCGGGCGGACGCGGCTCAACTCGGTTGCTGGCGCGGCGGTCAGCGGCCAGAAGTTCGTGAGATCGCGGTAGCTGCCACCCCGGAAGCCTACCCCGCGCAGTACCGCACTCGTATCGGCAGGCGCATTGACGTTATAGACACTACGCGGCAAGACCGGCGTGCCCGCCCCCAGCGCGACCCCATCTTTGCCGGTGTAGTACAAGGCTGGCTGGGTCGTATTGTCAAGCTGATTAGTCAGGGTTACGGGCGGTGCCAGCGTGCCCAGCGCGGTCGCGCCCGCCGTTGCCAACTCGACATCGGCATAGCGCAGGTTCAGATTGGGCGGCGCACCAGGGCCAAGGGGATAGGTTGCCAGGCTATTGACGACCGAGGCACCCCCAATTGGATCGAGCGCCGGACCGGGCAGATCAACCGTGAGCATGGGTAGGCCAAAGAGGGTCGCAATCAGGTTGGACTTGATCGTCAATTGCACCGTGCGGGCCGAAGTGGTCGCCAGGTGGTTGCGCTTAGCGGCCAGCACTGCCTCGCCCACACTGACCGGGCCGTCCTGGCGCAGAGCGCGCGCGAACTCTAGATAGAGCCGCTCGCTATACTCGATGAAGTCGGTATCGCCATACTGGTAACCGGTACCCATAAAGGTTGTGGCACCCCGGGCCGCAAAGGCCTGGGCCCAGTCTGGCGCGTTCAACACATCGGAGCGTACCGCGCCATCGGGCAGGTTGAAGCCCGAGTGACAGCCATTGCTGAAGATGATCGTATTGGTGAAGTCAGCCTGCGAGTTGAGCAGATCGCGGGTGGTGACCCGGGTTTCGTAATCGGCGGCCAGGGCACTTTGGGGGCTGAAGTGACCCGCCAGGAAGACCAGGTCGTGACGCGCACCGCCGAGCCACTGGCTGCGGAGCCGTTCGCCGTTCCAGGAACAATCGGGCGACTTGCGATCACCAGGCAGACACTCGCGGGCGGCGATCACCTTGGTGATGCGGGGAGCGGACACGTTGGTTGCGCCCGTAGGATCAGTCAAGCCCGCCCGCAGCACCTCACTCACCGCGTCGGCGGTATCGCTCAGGAAGTCGTAACCACTAATGAAGGCTGAGTTGGGGGTTGGCACTTGGCCCGCCTCGGTGCCAGGACAGGCCGCCGTGCCCAGACAGAGGAAGGCGTTGATCACGCTGCTGATTTCGGCCTTGCTTTCGACCAGGCGGCCGACGGCCAGATCGAGGATCGGCAGATCATAGTTCTGGCTGACCAGACTGAACTTGGCGCTGTAGGGGTCGTCGGTCAGGAAATAGCCCAGGCGCAGACTCGCCTGGGTCGAGGTGTTATCGCGGACTGGTGGGAAGAAGGTGTTCTCGTTCGCCAGTTCGGCCAGATCGGGGAAGCGCACGAAGGGGATCACCTCGTCGCCGCCAACCAGTACGACATACTTGAGCTTGGGGTTGGCAGTCTTGAACTGATCAATCACCGCCTTGATCTCGGCGGCGACCACATTCTTGGCGTAAGGGCAGGCCAAGTCGCCATCGGCGTGGGCATTGGCGGCCACAATCCGTGTGATCTGGCTCAGATCAACCACGCGCCCATTCACAGCACGATTGAGGCTCAGGCTGGTAATCAGATCCCTGAAGTCCTGGTCACTGGTTGCGTTGAGGCGGGCATAATCCACCAGGATCAGACTTTCGAAGTTACCCTCGATACCGCCCGGAATGCTCAAGGCGGGCAGCGCCGGGATCAATTTGCACTGGCTCACATCGCGGCTGATGCTGAGCGTAAAGGGCTGCACCAGACTGGCGGCACCACGTGAACGCACCCGCACATAGAACTCGCCGTCACTATTCCAGGTATTGACCACGGCCTGGCGCGGCGCAGTGCCACCGGGACTCTTGATTGCGATCATGCTGCGCACCTGGGCACTGTTGAAGGCATCGGGGGCGTAAATGTCAGGCGCGTAAATGTCAGGCGCATAGATATCGGGCGCATAGATATCGGGCGCATAGATATCGGGCGCATAGATATCGGGGGCGTAAATGTCAGGCGCGTAGATATCGGGCGCATAGATATCGGGCGCATAGATATCGGGCGCATAGATATCGGGCGCATAGATATCGGGCGCATAGATATCGGGCGCATAAATATCGGGCGCATAAATATCGGGCGCATAGATATCGGGCGCAAACTCAGCGCCGAGCCGATAAAGATCAGCGGGCGTGGTCAAATCCTGGTAGAGCGCGGCAATATCGCGGTAGACGGTCAAATCATAATCGGCGGGCAGATCACGCAGAATGACATCAAGGGCCACGCCGGGCTGCACCCGAAACTTGAACCAGCGCGACTGGCCGGGCAGATCAATGAACTGATTGAAATTGACCGTACCACCGGGAATGAGATCGATCAACTGAGCACGGGTCCAGACATCATTGCCGGGGCCGACCACCACACAGGCCGAGAACTCGGAGCTACCGTTGGGTCCGGTTGCCACGGCGGTGATCGCCGTATTGGCGGGCACACTTATGCCAAGGGGCACACGGAAGGTTGCATTGCCACCCTCAGGACTCGTATTTAGATCGATCGCACCCAACCAGGTTTGGCTTTCGCCATGGCCTGAGGCATCACAGACGGCGCTGCGATAGAAATCAAGACTGACGCTCACATCCGGGTTAGTATTGATCCGTCCGTCCACGATCAGGCTACCAGATGCACTAAAGGCACGGGCGAGGGCCGGGAAGTTCTGCTTGCCATTGGGGCCAGCGTCGGCATCATTCAGGTCGTTGGGTGTAATGCCATCGCCACCCAGGTCAATCCCGAGGCCACCATTGCCAAAGATGCTATTGCCCCGGATCGCGTGGCCGGTGCCACTTGTGACTAGCACACCCACCGTTGCATTCTGGCTGATCAGATTGCCTTCACCCGCACCAGTGCCACCAATCAGCACACCGTCGCCGCCCTGGAGGCTAATCCCGACCTGATTCGGCATCGGTTGATCACCGGTGCCGACCCCAATCCGGTTGCCGCGAATCGTAATCCCGTTGCCAACCGGGCCACCGGTACCCACCACAATCCCGGCCGCGCCAGGATTATTGCTGCCCGCAATCACGTTCCCCAGCGCAGGATCACTACCACCGATCAAGACATCCGCAGCCCCATTGCCCAGACTGATCCCGGCCAGTGCATTGCCATCGGCGAGCGTTCCGCTGGCATCCGTGCCGATGCGGTTGCCCTGCACAAGTATATTTGTAGCCCCATCAACGCTCAGGCCATAACGCCCATTGGCGCTGATCTGATTGGCCCGAATGGTTGAATTAGCTGCACTTGCATTCAGGCCCACGCCATCAAAAGCATTATTCAGAATGGTATTGCCGAGCACACGATTGCCAGGGCTGGTGAGCAAAACGCCTTCGGACGAGAAGAACGGCCCAAAGCCATTATGGGCGATCAAGTTCCCTTCGCCGGGATTGGTGCCCCCAAGCGTATTGTTGGTCGCATCGGTACTTGTCGAAACCCCACTCAACAGATTGCCCGCCGGGGTAACGCCATCGGCTTCGACCCCGATATAGTTACCCCGGATCTGGTTACCGGTGGCACCGGCCCCGGCCACGTTTAGGCCGCCCTGCAAGTTGCTGACGAACAGATTGCGATCCGCGACCGTGGTGCCACCAACAGTATTATTGGCCCCACTCAACTGCATGCCGCTCCAGACATTGCCACGGAACGTATTGCCGGCAAAGGTATTGTTATTCGAGAAGATCACCGCACCGGTATTGCCATTGAAGGCGATCACATTATCACGGATCTGGTGGCCGCCGCTATCACTAAAGAAGGTCAGGCCGTTGCCAAGATTGCCGAGCGCGGTCACGCCATCGGCGGCGACCCCGATCAGGTTAGAGCGGACAATATGGTTGGCATTGCCAAAACCCTGGAAGACAATCCCGCCAATCGCATTGCCCGAAATCAGGTTCCCGGCTGCCGGGACGGTGCCGCCAAGCGTATTGCTCGGCGCAAACAGGAACTGGATGCCATAGGCCCCATTGGCCACCGCAGCCGTGCCCGCCGCATTGCTACCGATATAGTTGCCACTGATCGTATTCCCACCAGAGCTACTGATCTCGATACCATAAGACGTATTGCCACTGATGATATTGCGCGCTCCAGCAGTGGTACCGCCAATGGTATTGTTAGTCGCGCCACCATTAATCTGGATGCCACGTTGATTGGGGCGGGCCGCAGTCCCAGCGGGGGTCAGGCCGATGTAGTTACCCAGAATCACGTTACCAGTCGCCGAGGCATCGGCAAGTTCGATCCCAGCGGCACCATTGCCACTGATCACATTGCGGTCAGCGGCGGTGCTGCCACCGATCGTATGGCTGTTTCCGGTAACCCGGATACCCTGGATGGTATTGCCCAGGCCCGCTGCGCCATCAATGTCCGTACCAATAACGTTGCCAGCCACCGTATTGTTGCTGCCGCCCAACCAGACCCCGGCTTCAACGTTGCGAATGATCGTATTGCCACGAATGGTATGGTTGCTACCCGAATAGATCGTGACCCCGCCGTCGCCCCCGTTATAGGCGATCAGGTTGCCCTCGCCGGGATTGGCCCCGCCGATGGTTGTGTTGGTAACAGAGTTGCGTAAGGCAATCCCGCCGCCGTCCCCCGCCGTCAGATTATTGCCCAGCGGCGTGGTGCCATTGGCTGCCGTCCCAATCAGATTGCCCTGAAGGCTGACGTTGCTGATCCCACTATTCCAGAGTGCAATCCCTTCGCCGATGTTGGCCGCGATCACATTCCCGGCCCCGGCCGCACTGCCCCCAATCTGGATATTCGTCACGCTCCCGCTGCCGCCATCAAGGTAGATCCCGCCCGAAAGGGTCAGAATGCTGCCGTTGGGTACGCCAGCCAGACCAACTGCATTGGTACCAATATAGTTACCCAAAATCGTGGTCGTCGTGACCGGGCCATCGCTCGACTCCAGCCGGAGTCCAGCGAGAGCATTGCCACTGATCAGATTGCGTGCCGCCGGATCGGTACCACCAATCGTCAGCAGGCCCGCATTGCTGATGCGGATACCATCCAGGGTATTGGCCTCCGCCACTGTGCCCGTCGCATTGGTACCAATAAAATTACCAGTGATCGTATGGCTGCCACTGCCAAGCACGCGAATGCCGTACTCGAAACGGTTGATCACCAGCCCGCGAATGGTCGAGCCATTGCTGCCCGTTGTGAGTAGCAGGCCACTCCCACCGACAGAGGTACCATTCAGTTCAATCAGCAGCACGGCATCATTGCCAATACTCAGGGTATTTGGGCTACTGCCAGGCTGGCTATAGCCATCAATGATGACCGGATCGCTGATGACGGGTAAGAGCGTCAGGGGCGTGATCGTTTGCACGCCGACACCGGCGATATTGAAGTCAATCGTATTGGCACCGGCTAAAGCGTTGGATTGCTCAATGGCGGCGCGCAGCGTACACTCGCCGAGTGTCGCCGTCTGGCAGATGCCGTCGAGGAGATCGGCGTCGCCACCGTCGCCAGTGCTGTTCACAGTGAAGTTGGTGGCGAATGTTGTCGCGGTGACGGCCGGGCTAAACTCCGAGGTATTGCCGTTCGCGTCGGTGGCGGTCGCCACAATCGGGTCGCCGTCGATCACGCCGAGCGTGGCAGCGTTGCCGAGGATGACGTTGGCCGAGCCCGGGCCGATGCCGAGCGTGGTGCTACCCAGGTGGGTGCGCCCCTCGCCGCTCACCGCGCTGTCGGCCTCGTAGAAGTCGACGGTCACCGGGTAGGCCACATTGCTGCCGTCGAAATCGAGGAAGTCGAAGAAGACTCTCAGGTCGCCGGAGATCGTCGCGGCGGTGAGCACCGGGTAGTTCTGGAGGTTGTTGGCGCCGCTGTCCGCGTCGAACGGGTCGTTCGGCGTTGGGCCGTTGGCACCGAGGTCGATCCCCATCCCGGTGTTGTTGAAGATGCTGTTACCACGGATACGGTTCCGAATGTTATTGGAGTCATTTCCTAGGGTGACGCCATTGCTGTTGTTATTGGCGATCAGGTTGGCCTCGGCGTCGTCGTTGACGTCGTTAAAGTCACTGCCGATCAGGCTGTCGCGGACGAAGAAGTTGCCTGGAGCGCCGAGGATGACGGCGGCGTTGTTCGGGATTGCGGTTGTGCCTGCGGCATCGGTACCAATACGGTTGCCCTGGATAACCGTGCCGACCGCATTGCGCCCGGCGTCGCCGCTGATCTCGATCGCGGTACCGGTGATGCCGGAGATCGCGTTTCCGCGGATGGTCGTATTGAGCGTGCCGAAGTTTGTGACGCCATAGGAGCTTAAAGCATCGAGGGCGGCCGTGCCGCTCGCATTCGTGCCGATGTAGTTGTTCTCGATCAGGGTGTTGCTAGGGGCCGAGCCGAAGTTAGTGATCTGGATGTTGCTCAGACTATTGCCGCTGATCAGGTTGCGCTGGCTGACGGCTGGGCCGCCGATACGGTTGTTGCCGGAGTTCTGTTGGATCAAGATGCCGGTCGTATTGGATGAGGCTGTCGTGCCGGTCGGATTCGTGCCGATCAGGTTGCACTCTACGACATTGTTGTTGCTGTTGGCGATCTGGATACCCAGGCCGAAGCGATTGATCACCAGGCCGCGGATGGTGCTGCCGCTCGTTCCCGAGGAAAGGTCAATGGCGGTGTTTGAGTTTATGACAGTGCCGTTGAGCTCGATCAGCAGGGTAGGCGGCCACGCCGCACAGCTTGCCCCTGGCTGGCTCAAGCCGTCGATCGTCACCGGACCGGTGAGCGTGGGCAGTGGCGTCAGTGGGGTGATCGTTTGCACCCCTTCGCCCGGGATGTTAAAAGTAATCACATCCAGACCAAAGTTTGCGTTGGCGTCAAGCATGGCTTGGCGCAACGACCCAAGGCCACTATCATTGGTATTGGTGACCGTATATGTCGCAGCCCGCACAACTGGTGCAGGAGTCGCCAAACCAGCTAGCAAGGCGATCAGAGCGGTTGCTAATCCCAAGGTCAGCCGAACCATGAACCGCGATGCAAATGTACGCATTGCCACGATGTCCCCCCATCACTAGATGTGCGACAACTAGAAGACAGGTGGCCCCCCTCGGCCACCTGTCTGTTCCCCCCGCGCCGTGAAGTTTTTGCATGCGGCGTGGTTGCGCAGCGGCGCGGCTGCAGATTGGATTGAACGTGCAGCCGATACCTTGGATGATGGGTTGCGAGAATGGCGCTGGCTTCTGTATAATATTGCCAAATCGCAACACCAGCGCAACAAATTTACTGTTTTGGCGTTGATTGTGCCCGAAGTAACGAGATTGTTATGTAAGCTCTATGAAAGGCCACACCTCGGCCTCAAAATGAGATATTTGCAAGTTTATAGGATTGGTTAGGGGCAAATTGCGCCTGGAGTGCTATCTCAGTGGCTATCTTGACCATCCTGGTGTGTGGTCCTCCTCAGGTACAGTACGCCGATCAGCCCGTACGGATCGAGCGCCGCAAAGCGATTGCGCTGCTGGCTTATTTGGCCCTGGCCGAGGCTCCGGTCAGCCGTGATGAGTTGGCAACCCTGCTCTGGCCTGAACTGGATCAACAGCAGGCCCGCGCCGCGTTGCGCACAACTTTGCCGAGTTTGACGGCCTTTGGCCCACCGGGGTGGCTCCAGGCTGATCGCCACACCCTTGCCATCCAGCCCGAACGGGTGCAAATTGATGGACGCATGTTCCGCCACTTGGTTGCCTCGGCGCGGAGCCATCTCCATCCCGAGGGGCCACGCTGTGCCATTTGTGCAGCCTGGCTCCGTGAAGCCGTCGCGCTGGTGCGGGGCGAATTTTTACAGGGCTTTGGGCTATCAGCCTGCCCCGATTTTGAAGCCTGGCAGTTGACCCAGCGCGAGGCGCTGCGCTACGAACTGGACTGGGCACTAAGCCAATTCACCCGCGGTTGGCCCAACCACACGCCCCAGGATCTGGAAGCTATGCTGGCCTACGGGCGCCAATGGGTCGGACTCGATCCCTTCAACGAAGTAGCCCACCGTCGCTTGATGCAACTCTATGCCGAAACGGGTCGCCGGAGCGAGGCCCTGCGCCAGTATCAGCGTTGCGCCGACCTCTTATGGCTCGAATTGGGGGCCGAGCCTGCCGCCGAGACTCAGGCCCTCTATGGGCAATTGTTGGCTGCAGTGACCCCGCCAGAACCAACCCCGCCACCTGCCCCGCCGCCTGAGCATCAGCCCGTGATCGTCCCAGTAGCGGTTCCCCATTTGATCGGGCGCACCGCCGAACTGGCCTGGCTACGTGAACGCCTGACCGCACCGCGCACGCGCCTGGTCTCGCTGGTTGGGCCAGGTGGCATTGGCAAGACCAGCCTGGCGAACCAAGTGATTCTCGAGTTGGCCGGTTCCTGGTCTGATGGCAGTCTGATGGTGGCGCTCAGTAGTGCCACGTCGGCGCACGAGGCGGCCAACCTGATTGCCGTAGCCCTGGGCCTGAGCGCCCCGGTTGGCAATCATCCCCTAGACATTCTGGCTGCAACGCTGAGTCGCCGCCAGATGCTCTTGGGGCTAGATAATCTCGAACAGATCTCTGATGCAGCCGAACTGGTGCAGGCCCTGATCCACGGTGCCCCCCAACTCCGTCTGCTAGTGACCTCACGCGAACGGTTGACCGTGCCAGGCGAACAGATCTTGCCGCTCCAGGGGCTTAGCCATCCCAATGCCGACGATGTGCAGATTGACAGCTATCCGGCAGTACAATTGTTGGCGCAACGTGCGGCCCAGTTTCAGTCCGATTTTATGCTCACGCCTGCCAATCAGGCGGCAATCATTCAGATCTGTCGTCTGACCGCAGGCTTGCCCCTTGCACTCGAGTTGGCTGCGGCCTGGATGCGCTTGCTCGATCCTATGGCAATTGCGGATGCGCTCACTCAAAATGTTGACTTTTTAGTCGCCACCGGTCACACCCATTCCGAACGGCACCGCAGTATGCGGGCGGTGTTTGACCATTCTTGGCAGTTGCTCGATCCCGCCGAACAACGCGCCTTTCGGCGGCTCGGGATCTTTCCGGGTAGCTTCGAGGCCGCGCAGGCTCAGACCATCGCCGAGTTGACCCTGACCGATCTGCTGGCGCTCAACGATAAATCGTTATTGGCTCACGAACGCAATGGGCGCTACGAATTGCACCCCTTGCTGCGCCAATACGCCGCCGAGCAACTCGCCACCCATCCCGCCGAGCAGGCCATGCTCCAGCGGCGTCATGCCCAGGCGGTTGCTACGATGGTGGCCCGACTGACCCCGGCGCTACACAATGCGAACCAGGGCGCGGCGCTGGCAACCCTCAGCCGTGATGCGGCGAGTGTGCGGGCGGCCTGGCTCTGGGCGGTGACGAACGCTGATCTGCCCATCCTTGATCAACTGCTTGACGGGCTTGCCCGCTTCGGCGAGTTGCGAAACTATCGCCACGAGACGGTCGCGGCTATGGTAGATGCCGAAACCCGCCTGGCCCAGATCGTGCCTCAGGAGCAGGCCGTGATCCTGTTGCGGGCACGGGTGCTGGCCTGGCAGGGCCACTTTCTTCAGTTTTTAGGCCGCTATGCCGAAGCCGAGCAGGTCTTTGACCAGGCTTTGGCCCGGGCCCAACCTCTTGAGGCCACGGCGATCATTGCCTTTTGCCTCAAGGGGCATGGCATCAATGCGAATGCTTGCGGCGAATATGTGCTTGCGCTTACCTTCCACGAACGCAGTCTGGCGCTCTATCAACAGCTTGGCGATGCTGACGGGATTGGCGATACCTTGAATCGCATGGGTGGGGCGGCCTATGACCAGGGTAACCTGCCCCTGGCCCGGCACTATTGGGAGGCCAGCCACGCGGCGTATGCGCAGTGCGGCAACGCAAGTGGCATGGCTCGGGCACTCAACAATCTGGGCGAGGTCTGCCGCATCCAGGGCGATTATGCCACGTCGCGCCAACTCTCGGAGCGTAGCCTCGTCTTGCAGTACGAACTTGGGCCAGGCTGGAGTGTGAATCCGCGCAACAACCTGGCGCTGCTGGCACGATATGCAGGCAATCTGAGCGAAGCTCGCCGCCTACACGAGCGGAGTCTTGCGATTTGTGAAACGATTGGTGATCTGCGTGGTGCCGCCAATACCAACTACTTTTTAGGCGAACTGGCCCTGGTCATAGGCGACCTTGCCGCTGCTGAAGCCCACCTGCTGACCAGTCTGCGCAGTTATCGGGCCAGCGGGCAACGCCAGGGCCTCAGTGCCTGCCTGACCTTGCTGGCCGAACTGGCGCTCATCCGTGGCGAGGCGAGTGAAGCGCAGGCCCTGGCCCGTGAAGCCCTGGCCTTAGCCGAAGTGATCGCGGCTCGCCTGAATGCTGGACGGGCCATGGCTACGCTTGGTTTTGCCCAGGCCCTTGGCGGCGAAACCAGCGCCGCCGCTGCCACCCTGAAGGCCGCCGAAGAGTTGCTGGTGGCGCTGGGGGCCAAACCTGACGCCGAACGCCTTGTTGCCCGAAGGCGTGAAGTGTTGATATAAGCGTTGCGGCAACGTTGCTGGCGCACGTGGCCGCCAGTGGTGGGGCCCGTGATCGCGGGGGGGGTGTCCCGGTGGTGGGCTGGGGACGTGATCATGGGGCGGGGACACGCCATCGGGGGTGGGTGACAGATATCGTGGCATCCCCACGTAAGGCCGAAGCATTCGCCTACCGATCGGCGGATCCTCACCGATCCGCCGATGGCGAATGCTTCGGCCTTACTGATCACCACCACCGATCCCATGGTGCGATGCGCGACGGGTCGCCCGGAGCGGGGCAGAATCGGTAGGGCGGGGATGCAATCATGGGGCGACCGACGAGTCCCCACAAGCGACCCTAGCCCCGTCCCTCTAAGGCTACCTGCAGCGGATCCGGCCCGCCTTCATCGCGGCGAGCAAAAATATGCAAGCCATACCGTTCCACCAGGGCTTCGCATGCCTGCAAGCCACGCACACTGTTGCCCCGCGCATCGAGCCGCGGCGAAAAGACGCCGATGCCCAGCCGCCCCGGTACAACCACCACAATCCCCCCGCCCACCCCACTCTTGGCGGGCAGGCCCACTTTGTAGGCCCATTCGCCTGAATAGTCGTACATGCCACAGGTGTACATCACACTCAACACATTCGCCACATACTGACAATCAATCGCCCGCTCGCCAGTTACGGGATTGACCCCCGCATTCGCCAGGGTTGCCCCCATCATCGCCAGGTCGCGGCAGTTGACAAGCAGCGAACACTGTTTGAAGTAGAGATCAAGGATCTCGTCAATCCGTTCGTCAATCATGCCGAAGTTGCGCATCAGGTGGGCCATGGCCCGGTTGCGGTGCCCGGTGGTCCGCTCCGAAGTAAAGACCGAGGCGTCGAGCATCAATTGACGCCCGGCATAGTGGTTGAACATCGTCAGGACACGATTGAGCCGATCAGTCGCGTCGCTGCCGGTGATCTGGCCCGCTACCGCAATTGCTCCCGCGTTGACCATCGGGTTGTAGGGTCGGTTGGTGGCTTCATCAAGCACAGCGGCGCAGCCCACTGGTGAGCGTCCACTGGCCGACGGTTGGCCCCGAAGTGCGCATGACCGTTGATCCGCTTGACCTTGATGCGATTATTGCCGAGCTTGGAACCACGCCACCGCCCTGGACGGGCCTGCCTAGCGGTACCACGATTGGTCATGTCCACCTTCAGGTTGGTGACCTGCGTGCCGCCGAAGCCTTCTATGTGGGTGTGCTAGGCTTTAGCGTGATGCAACGCTTTGGGAGTAGCGCGCTCTTTGTGGCGGCTGGTGGCTACCATCATCATCTTGGTCTGAACACCTGGGCTGGCCCCGGTGCGCCCCCACCGCCGCTTGGGAGCCTCGGGTTGCACCATTATACGATCTATCTGCCCCACCAGCAGGCTCTGATGAACGTCCAGGCTCGGGTTGACGCGGCGGGCCTGGGCTACGAAATGACCCCGGCTGGACTGTGGTTGCGTGATCCCGCGCAGCATGGCCTGCTCTTAACCGCATCTAGTGTATAATAGCGTATGTGTTCGCACCTTCGTGGTCGCCTGTGCGGCCTGATCATACGAGGAAGTTATGCCCCCTACGAATCGCGGTCAACGCCGCCGCCAGCCGGTGCGTACCCCTGGTGCGCCTGCCCAGGCGGCTTCGGTAACGACCCAGCCCCGCCGTCCGACCAGCAAGCCCGCCCGTGCGGTTGAACCGCCAGATTATAGTCGTGACTACGCCGATGTGCGCCGCGATCTGCGGATGATTACGATCATTAGCTCGATTCTGCTTGTGGGCATGATCGGGGCTTCTTTCGTGATCTAAGGTCGTGGCTAATCAGAATCGTATCGCCAGCAAGGCCGCTCGCTTAAGTCGGATCGAACACCGGCTCTATAACCAACCCGATGGTTGCCGCGTGGTTGATCTGGCCCGCGAATGTGGCGTCAACCGGCGCACGATCTACCGCGATCTGGCGGCCCTCGAAACCATGGGCGTGCCGCTCTGGGAATACGACGGACGCTTTGGGATTGACCGCGACTCGTACCTTTCGACGATTCGCCTCAATCTTAACGAGGCCGTCGCGCTCTATTTTGCGGCCCGCCTGCTCGCTCATCATAGCGATGAGCATAATCCCCACGCGGTTGCAGCCCTCGATAAGCTCGCCGCCGGTTTGCCCGCCGGGACGATTGCGAGCCATATTGCCCGTGTTGCTGACCTGGTGCGCGAGCGTCCGCTGCGGGCGACCTATGTCGCAACTCTCGAAGTCCTGACCCGGGCTTGGGCCGACCGCCGCATGGTGCGCCTGCGCTACCGCGCTCCCAATCGCCCGCCCACCGAACGCGAGGTGGCCCCCTATCTGATCGAGGTTTCGCGCAGCGATCCTGCCGCCTATGTGATTGGCTATGACCGCCTTCGTAATGCGCTGCGAACCTTCAAGATCGAACGGATCGAAGCCGCCGAACTGCTTACCGAACAGTTTGAACTGCCCGCCGATTTCGATCCCTATAGCCGCCTCGCTCACGCCTGGGGCATCATGGACGAAACTGCAGTCGAGGTGCATTTGCGCTTTGCGGCCGCTGCTGCGCCCCGCGTCCGCGAAAGTATCTGGCACCGCAGCCAACGCCTGCTCGAACTGCCCGATGGCGGTTGCGAACTCTTCCTGACCCTCGGCGGTGCCCGCGAAGTTGTGCCCTGGGTGCTCAGTTGGGGCGGCGACGTGGCGGTGCTCGCCCCCGATGAACTACGGGCCGAAGTCGTCGCCCACGCCGCTCGCATGCTTGCCCAACCTTCGTAGGGACGCAGCACGCTGCGTCCCTACGAAGGTGACCGCACCTCCGATCTCCATGCACCAGCGGTATCAACCCATCCCCTTATCGGCGGTGCCACAGATAGACCGGGGCCGGCCCCAGGTTCAAACGTAGCCGCCCGCCTTCTGAACTCAGGGTGCTGGCCGCTCCGCCCTGGTCAATCAGGCGTGCTGTACCCACCACCGTGGCCAGGTTGACCCGTGCGCCCGGCGGTGACCATAAGATGTCTAGGGCTTCGCCATTGCGCTCTAAGCGCAGATCATAGACTTCGTGACCGCTGATCACTCTCAAGCTGTCCAGCCAGATCGTGCCGCCGCCCATAAAACTGTCCACAATATCGTCGAGTACGATGGCTTGTAAGGCTGCCGGAAAGTCTACCCGGCGATTGCCTCCCGGCACGATTACATTGCCTTGCTCGACCTCGCCCCCAATCGGTACCCGCAAAAAGTGCCAGCCGGGTGCGCCTACTGGCCCCAAGACAAATTGCAAGACTTCGCCCTCGGCATCGCGGATCCAGACCTTCAAGCCGTGGGTGCTGCCATCACCATAGACCCAGGCCCCTATGGCGTAGGGTTGTCCCGGCAAGGGGATCGGCGTGGCGCGTTCGAAGGCGACATAATCATTGCTACTGGTCGTAAAGTTGTAACGCAACTCGGCCGAGCCGCGCCCCTCACGGCTACGGGAACTTGTGGTCAGGCTGCCGTTCGGTTGACTCGGGCGCAACCAACCCTGCAGATTGGCAAAGTCTACGAGCGTCTGCTGGGTAAAGAGATCGCGCCGCTCGACATAACGAGCACCCGCTAACTCGCGATTGAGCGTGCGCAAGGCCTCGAAGGCTGGCTTGCGTTGACTGTAGTCGGTACGGCCACTGCCTAACCGGATCAGGCCGTACGGGTTGCTCGGATCATCTTTGAAGCTGTACCAGAAGATTTTGACTACTCCGGCTTCCCAGAGCATCAGGTTGGCCCGCACCAGGTAGTTGGCCTGGTTCTGTTCGTTCGCACTCCGCCCGTCGGCATCGCGGTCGCTCGCCCCACTGGCCCAGCCCACTTCGGTCGCCCAGATCGGCCGTTCGCCATACTGTCGGGCCAGTGCCCGCACCCCGTCCGCCGCCGCTGCCAGGTTGCCATCCTCGGGGGCATACGGGTTCACATAGGGGTGGATCGCCAGCACATCAAAACTCGCCCAGCCCCCATACTCGGCCACACTTCGCAAAAAGGTCGTATCATACGGATTGATCCCGCCGATCAGCACTGTCGCTTCGGGATCGATCGCCCGAATCACCTGCGCCGTGCGGATCAATAAGGTTGTATAGGCCGCTGGGTCGGGCGCGGGCCGCCAAAAGTACGGATGATCCGGTTCGTTCCAGACCTCCCAGTGTTTGACATGGCGATGGTAACGGGTTACCACGCCGCGCACATATTCGATAAAGGCATCCTGGTTGGGTGCATAATACGAAACGTCGTTGGGCACGTCACCCGGAAACGGGGTGGCCCAGCCCACCGATGGGCCAAGTACGCCCAGCACTTGCACGCCGCGTGGCAATAAGGCCCGTAACGCCGCATCGGTAAAGGTCCAGTCCCACATCTCAGGGCGCGGTTGCACCCGGTGCCAATGAAAATCTTCGCGTACCCAACTGACGCCCAATTCGCTGACCAGGGCGGCCGGTCGCTCCATCGAGGTTGGGTCAGGGTAGCGGGTTGCCAGGTGCGAGTTGAGGCCGAAAATTGGCGGGCCAACCGGCCCAGGTGGGGCCAGCGCCGGACTTTGCGCCGGAACCGGGCGCGGGGCGGCTGCTCCCGTCAAGAGCAGGACGACAAACAGTAGGCCCAGCGGACGGCGCACACGACGTAACCAGTTCATCGCAATCCATTTCCAGCAATCCCAGATAGATTTGATGCAGTCTACCATGAACCCTTTCACTGAACGAACCCGGATTACCGATCCCACCCGCTTTACGGGCCGTTGGCGCGAAGTGGGCATGGTCTTCGAACGGCTCGAACGCCGCCGTCCCGTGATGCTCGTCGGTGCCCCTGGGGCCGGCAAGTCGTCGTTGCTGACCCATGTGGCCCAATCGGCGGGGGCGGTGCTCGAATTGCCAGACCTGGCCGCGCTGTTTGTGGATCTGGCTGTGCTGCATGATGCGGCCAGTTGTTACTCCCTGATTATCCGTGCCCTTGGTGCGCGTGGCACCGATCATGGTGCCCTCGAAGATGGGTTGATTGCGTATGATGGCAGTGTCTTGCTCTGTTTTGATCAGGCCGATCATGCCCTTGCGGCGGGCTGGGCGGCCACGTTGTTGGAACGACTGGCCCGCATCGCGCGCCGGAGTGTGCCGATTGATCCCGACAACGACGAACGCGTGCCTGGTACCTTTGATCTGATGCTCGTGGTGGCAGCCGGAACTGATCCCCCAACCCTGAGTGAACCCTATGCACCCGTCCGCCTCGGTGCGCTGGCCTCCAGCGAGGTGCGTCTGCTCACGGAAGCCTACCTCGATCCGACGGGGATCAGCTTTAGCGCTGCAGAGGTGCGCGAACTCGCGGCCCTTAGTCTGGGCCATCCGGCCTATCTGCAACGCGCCGCCTATCATCTTTTTAAGGCCAAACAAGACTCCGCCTATGCTTGGCGGGCGGCCTATCGGGCCGAAGCCCGTGCGCAGCCGATTATTGGCGCACCGCTGCCTGACGCCATCCTTGACCCCGATGCTACCGACGAATCTGAGGAAGTGACGGCCCACGGTTCCACCCGCCGCCGCCGCAAACCCACTGCGCCCGCCCCCGCCTTCGGCATCGCCGCCCTCCTCGCCGCTGCCCTGCCCCTCATCGCTGCCCTGCTGGCCCTCCAATTCTCGGGCGAGTGGCTGCTTGCCCTGCTGATCCTGGTCGGCGGTTATGGTTTGGGGGCGCTGCGTAAATAGTGTGCGCCGCGCAGCGGCGGGGTAAGGGCGGCTTGCATAATTGTCATCCTAAGGCCACCCTGCGGTATGGTAGTCGTTGGATCCGAATGTTATCCTTGGAGCGTTGCTTCAGTTCATCTGGCCCCCCTAATCGTATCTGCAATCACGCTACCTATGAGTTGGTACTTCACGCCGTATGCCATTGCCCCCACTCTGGCTGCACTGATCTCGCTCTCGCTGCTGATCCTGGTTTGGTCACGCCGCGATCAGCCCCTCGTACAGGCCTTTCTGCTGATCATGGCCAGTACCTTCTTCTGGTCGCTCTGTAGTGCGCTCGAACTCTCGAATAGCGCCCTCATCCCTAAAATCATCCTCTCGCGTTTGCAGTATCTTGGCATTATGACCCTGCCCTTCGCCTGGTTGGTCTTTGCCATGATCTACAGTGGGCGCGAGCGCTGGATCAGTTGGCGCTTCTTTGCGCTGCCCCTGATGCTGCAGGGCGTGGTGGTGCTTGGCATCCTGACCAATCCCTGGTTCGGCCTGGTCTGGTCCGCAACGATCCTGCGCTACGATGCCGAGGTGGGCCTCTATTATCTGACCGGTAGCTATGGCCCGCTCTGGTATGTCCATACTCTGGTCAGCTACAGTCTGATTCTGCTTGGTACGGTCTTGGTCTTTCGCACCCTGTTACACTCGCCGCCGGTCTATCGTTCGCAGTCCCTGGCGATCTTGATCGGCGTATTGCTGCCCTGGATCGCCAGTATCTTATTTGTGCTCGGTCTGAGTCCGCTTCCCTATGTGGATTCTACGCCACTCGCGTTTGCCTTCACCGGGATCACGTTCTGGATCGGGATCTCGCGTTTCCAGATGTTCAGTCTGTTGCCGGCGGCGCGTGATGCCGTGATCGAGTATATGGGCGATGCGGTGGTGGTCTTTGACTTAGATCGGCGGATTGTGGACGCGAATCCGGCTGCACTTCATTTGATCGGCAAGCCCGCTTCAGCCGTGATCGGCCAAACGATGCTTGCGATCCTGCCCGGCCACGATGATCTGATCCAACGGTTTCGGGCCGTTGAGTCAGTTGCGACCGAGCTCTGTCTTGATCGTGGCGCTGGCCCCGAGTACTACGACCTGCGCCTTTCGCCGGTGCGTGATCGTCAGGGCCGCCCCAATGGGCGCGTGATGGTCGTGCGTGACATTACGCTCCAGAAGCGTGCCGCCGATGAGTTGCGTCAGGCCAAAGAACAGGCCGAAGCCGCCAACAAGGCCAAAAGTGGCTTTCTGGCCAACATGTCCCACGAACTGCGCACCCCGCTCAATGCGATCATTGGCTATGCCGAAATGCTCGAAGAGGATCTGACCGCCAGTGAGTATGCCGAACTTGTGCCCGATCTGCAACGCATCACCAGTTCGGGTCACCATCTGCTCAATCTGATCAACGATGTGCTTGATCTCTCGAAGATCGAAGCCGGACGCATGGAGTTGCATCCCGAGTCGCTCGATCTGCTGCCCCTCGTGCGCGAGGTGGTGGCGACGATTGAACCACTCGTGAACCAGCGGGGCAATGTGCTGATCACCCATTTCGATGGCGAGTTGGGTCGGGTGCGGGCCGATCCGCTGCGCCTACGCCAGATCTTGCTCAACCTGCTCTCGAATGCGGCGAAGTTCACCGAGGGCGGGCGGGTCGCCTTGCACGTCACCCGTGATGGCACCTGGCTACGTTTTACGATCGCCGATACCGGTATCGGGATGAACGAAGTCCAACTCGCCCGCCTCTTTCAACCCTTCACCCAGGCCGACTCGTCCACCACCCGGCGTTATGGCGGCACCGGCCTAGGCCTCGCCATCACCCGCCATTTCTGCCAGATGATGGGCGGCGATATTGCTGTCACCAGCACCCTTGGTCATGGCTCGACCTTCATTGTCAGCCTGCCCAGTGATCCTGTGCTGCCCATGGTGCAGCCTACCTCAACCGATGAATGGCTTGAGCGGCGTTAGCCCACAAAATTTCGTAACAGATCTTTGCCATGATCGGTCAAAATTGACTCGGGATGGAACTGTACTCCTTCGATCGGATAGCTGCGGTGGCGCAAGCCCATAATCAAGCCATCATCGGTCCATGCCGTAATCTCAAGTTCGGGTGGCAGATCGTCGCGGCGCACAATCAGCGAGTGGTAACGGGTGGCCTGGAACGGGGCCGGCAAGCCCGCAAACACCCCCTGCCCTGTATGCTGAATCGCCGAACGTTTGCCATGCATCACCTGCGGCGCTCGCACCACCGCCCCCCCAAAGGCCGCCCCGAGCGCCTGGTGCCCTAAACAGACCCCCAGCGTTGGGATGTGCGGCCCCAACTCTTGAATGATCGCAATGCTGATCCCGGCTTCGGCCGGGGTACACGGCCCCGGACTCACTACGATCCGCTCTGGTTGCAGTGTGGCCGCTTCGGCCAACGTCAACTGATCATTCCGCCGAACCTCGACCGTGGCCCCCAGTTCGCTCAAATATTGGTACAGGTTGTACGTGAACGAGTCGTAGTTGTCAATCAACAAGATTCGCATGATTGGGATTCCTTCCTTTACCGACTCCGCACTACCCCGACCCGCGCACATGCCTCGGCAACCGGGCACTGTGAACAGCGGGGCGAGGTCGGGTGGCAGATGTTTTGCCCCAGTGTTACCAGTAACATGTTGATCGCCATCCAATGTTCGGTTGGCAATTGGGCCCGTAAGGCCAGTTCGGTTCGATCAGGGTCACGGGTCTGCACATAGCCCCAGCGGTTACAGATCCGATGCACATGAATATCAACACAAATTCCTGGCAAGCCAAATCCGGCCGTCAAGACCAGATTAGCGGTCTTGCGCCCCACCCCAGGCAGGGCCAGCAGTTGCTCCAGGTCGGCCGGAACAGCGCCTGCATAGTCGTTCAGCAAGATGGCGCAGATCTGAATGATGCTGCGAGCTTTATTGCGATAAAACCCTACCGGGTAGATCAGTTCGGCCAGTCGCTCTTCCCCGAGTTCGCGCATGCTGGCCGGGGTGTCGGCCACCGCAAAGAGGCGTGGAGCCACGACGGCGGTTAGGCTATCTTTAGTGCGCAGACTTAAAATCGTCGCCACCAAAATGCGAAACGGCGTCGCCCCCGCGCCGCCCATCTGGTCAATCAGCGGTTGGGCGTAGGTGGGCATCGTCGTGTGCAAACGGGCCATCACCGCATCAATCGGAAAGGCTACCCCCGTATGGGCTGCGGGCTGACTCCCAGGTTGAACTTCTGTCATACAAGTTTTATGCACTCGCCCTTCAGTTTTTACGGCAACGTGGTATCATCCCCATCGTACCATAGCCCGGTGCGTTGTTGTATCATTGAGGAGTCGCTCGATGCCGAAGATTCTACTGGTTGAAGATAACGAGATGAACCGCGATATGCTCTCGCGTCGTCTGCAACGCAAGGGCTACGAGGTGTTGATCGCAATTGATGGCGAACAGGGTGTCTCGATGGCACGTGCCGAACGCCCCGCACTGATCTTGATGGATATGAGCCTGCCGATTTTGGACGGTTGGGAGGCAACCCGGGAGATTAAGGCCGATCCGACGATTGCCCACGTTCCAGTCATCGCCCTTACGGCCCATGCTATGGCGGGCGACCAGGAAAAGTGTATCGCGGCCGGCTGCGATGATTATGATACCAAACCGGTTGAACTGACCCGTTTGCTCACGAAGATCGAAGGACTCCTTGCCCGCTCAGCCTGAACTGACCGCTACTTTGCTGGAAAGACCCGATGATCGCACGGCTGCGCTACCCCGAGAAGTTCCTGCTCATCAGCCTGCTCTTTCTGCTGCCGCTGGCCGTGACCATGTACTTTATGGTCAGCGAGCAAAATGTGCGCATCCAGTTTGGTCAGAAAGAGATCATCGGTACCCAGTATTTGCGCACCCTGAGCAAGGTTTATCTTGGTACGCTCCAGCATCGCCACGCTGCCATGCGTGCCCTCACCCTTGGCATTACCGTTGATGAGGCCCTCGTTCCTGCCCGGGATCGGGTAGATGCCGCGTTGACCGACCTCCAACTTCTCGATCAGCGTTATGGGGCCGAACTCCGCTCGACCGAACTGTTTGCCCAGGTCGCGGCGGGTTGGAATGATCTGCGCGCCGATCAACTGCGGGGCGATGCCGTTGATGGCTATGATCGGTACCGAACCTTGCTCGATGCCCAGCGCCAGTTGATTGCCCAGGTTGGAGATTACTCGAACCTGATCCTTGACCCTGACCTCGATAGCTACTATATAATGGATGCGGTGCTGTTGCGTCTGCCCGAGGTGCAAGAGTCGATTGCCCGGCTTCAGTTGATCAACGAGGGTCTGATTCCGCGTGAACGCTTGCAGGCTGATCGGCGTACCGAACTGGTCATGACCCTGAGTTTGATCCGTGCGAATCGTGACAGCCTGCGCCGCAATCTTGATACAGCCTATGCCCAGCCCCATTGGGCCGAGCTGCCATCGCGCCTCCAGGCCAGTGATGCGCGCTATTTTGCCCAGATTGCTGACCTGATCGAACAGTACGAGCTCACCCTGGCCTCGCCTGAACGTTTGCTTGGTACCCGCAAACTGGCTGATCTCGGTGCTACGACCCTGCTCGTCAGCGATGAACTGTATGCCACCGCTTCGCCCGCCCTCGAGCAGTTGCTCGATTTGCGCATCGGTGCCCTTCAGTGGATCCAGATTATGACGGTGATCTTTGCGCTGCTGTTGTTGGGTGCCGCGTTTACCGCTGGCATTGCCCTGATGCGCTCGATCAGCCGTCCCCTCGAAGATCTGCTCGCGGCAACTCGCCGCCTTGCAGCTGGTGATTATGCCGCTCGTGTGACTGTGAGTGGCACCAGCGAGGTGGCGCAGGTCGGCCATGCCTTTAATCAGATGGCCCACGAAGTTCGCACCGGCAATGAGTTGCTCGAACAACGGGTCGCCGAGCGTACCGCCGCGCTCGCCGCCGCCATTCACGAGGCTCAGGAAGCCCGGGTTGCCGCCGAAGAGGCTAATCGCGCCAAGAGTGCCTTTCTGGCCAATATGTCCCACGAACTGCGTACGCCTCTCAATGCGATCATTGGCTACTCCGAGATGCTCCAGGAAGAGGTTGCCGACCTCGGTGATACGAGCCTCACCCCTGATCTGCTGAAGATCCATACTGCCGGCCGTCATCTGCTCGCCCTGATCAACGATATCCTTGATCTCTCGAAGATCGAAGCCGGCAAGATGGAGTTGCACCTCGAACATGTGAGTCTCGGGCCACTGATTGATGATGTGATGGCTACGATTAGCCCGCTGGCGGCCCGCAATGGCAATACGCTGGCAGTGCATGGCGACCGTGCCCTCAGCCTCACCGCTGATCTGACCCGCCTGCGCCAATCGTTGCTCAATCTGCTCGCTAATGCGGCCAAGTTTACCGAACAGGGCCAGATTACCCTTGCCATCAGTCAGGTGATGACCTCCGAGGGCGAGTTTATTCATTTGCAGGTGCGTGATACCGGGATCGGCATGCGCCAGGAACAACTCGGCAAACTCTTTCGTGAGTTTACCCAGGGCGATACCTCGACCACGCGGCGTTACGGTGGCACCGGCCTGGGCCTTGCCCTTAGCCGCCGCTTCTGCCAGATGATGGGCGGCGATATTACCGTGACCAGTGTACCCGGCCATGGCTCGACCTTTACGATTATTCTGCCTCGGGCCGGGATCACGCCACTGCCCGAAGTCCCACCTGTGCATTTGGCTCCGTTCGTGGACGATCATGACCTCACTGCTGATGAACCAAGCCGTGGCACTGTCCTGGTGATTGATGATGATCCCGCAACCCACGACCTCTTGCGCCGCACCCTGGCCCGCGAAGGGCTGCGGGTCGTCTCGGCCTTCACGGGCGAAGAAGGCTTGGCTCGGGTACGCCTGTTGCGCCCCGATGTGATCACGCTTGATGTCTTGTTGCGCGGGGCCGATGGTTGGCAGATCCTAACGGCCCTCAAGGCCGATCCCGAATTGGCGACCATCCCCGTCTTGATGCTGACGATCATTGATGAGCGCAATACGGGCTTCGCGCTTGGGGCTGCCGATTACCTGACTAAGCCGATTGACCGCCATCGCCTGGTTGATCTGGTCAGTCGCTACTGTCAGGCTAACGATCCCCAGGCCGATGTCCTGGTGATCGAAGATGATCCCGCTACCCGCGATCTGCTCGCCCGGACGATGCACCAATCGGGTTGGACGGCCCGCACCGCCGAAAATGGACGGGTCGCTCTCGATTATGTCGCCCAAGCCCGCCCCGATCTGATCCTGCTCGACCTGATGATGCCTGAACTCGATGGCTTCGGCTTTCTCGAAATCCTGCGCCAGAATCCAACCTGGGCCAGCATCCCCGTGATTGTCGTGACCGCCATGGAACTCTCGGCCGAAGAGCGGGCCTTGCTCACCGCCTCGGTGCAACGGGTGATCCAAAAAGGCGACTTCGAGCGCGAGGCCCTGCTGCGCGAAGTGCAAGCCCTCGTCGCCAGCCATACCCATTAGCAAGCTAGCAGTTCTATGCAACGACGTACCTTCCTTGCGCTCGGTGGCCTGACCGCCTTGAGCACCCTTGCCTCCCTGTCTGTGTGTACGGCCAGCGCACCACGTCAGCGGATCATTGTGCTTGGGGCTGGCCTCGCTGGCCTCGCTGCTGCCCAGGAATTGTCGCGTCAGGGGCAGGATGTGCTGGTGTTAGAAGCCCGTGAGCGTATTGGCGGGCGCACATGGACGAGCACCGCCTGGCCTGATCTGCCCCTTGATCTTGGGGCTTCGTGGATTCATGGCACGACGGGCAACCCCTTGATGGCCCTGGCGCAACAGGTGGGGGCCAAATTGGTGCTGACCGGCTATGATCGTGCGATTACCTATGGTCTGACTGGCACCGAACTGAGCACCACCGAGCACCGCCAATTAGATCGCTTGCACTCCCAGCTTGAACGCGCCTTGCGCCAGGCTCAGGATCGTGATCCTGATCAGTCCGTGCGCACCGTCGCCGAACGGGCCGTCAATTGGGCCAATTTGCCTCCCGCTCAGCGCCTGATGGTCGAGTTCATCCTCAATGGGACCTACGAACACGAGTACGCTGCCCCAGCCGAGCGCCTATCGGCCCATTGGTATGACGACGCTGCTGCGTTTGCGGGTGATGATGCCCTGCTCCTCAAAGGCTACCGGGCGCTGGTCGAGCCATTAGCGGTCGGCTTGATGATCAGAACCAACCAGCCGGTCACGGCGATCAACTGGTCGCGTAGCCCGGTGGTGATTACTACCCCGACCGCACGCTACGAAGCCGATAAACTGATTATCACCCTGCCGCTTGGGGTGCTCAAGCTGGGGGCCGTGCGCTTTACGCCCGAGCTTCCGGTTGCCAAACGTACGGCCATTACCAGGCTCGGCATGGGTGTACTCAACAAATGTTATCTGCGTTTCCCCCGCTCCTTCTGGCCTACCGAGGTTGACTGGATCGAACAGGTGGCCCCTCAACCGGGGCAGTGGTCGGAATGGGTCAGTTTGGTGCGCGCCTTGCAGCAACCGGTACTGCTTGGTTTCAATGCGGCGACCTCTGGGGCGGCACTTGAATCGCAATCCGATGCGCAGCTTGTCGCCGGGGCCATGCAGGTCTTGCGCCGTCTCTTTGGCCCGCGCATCCCCGAACCTACCGCCGTGCAGATCACGCGCTGGCAGTCCGATCCCTTTGCTCAGGGATCGTATTCATACAATGCCTTGGGCAGCACCCCAACCATGCGTGACCAGTTGGCTCTGCCTAGTGCCGGACGGCTCTTTTTTGCCGGTGAAGCCACCGAACGCCAGCACTTTGGCACCGCCCACGGAGCCTATCTTTCTGGATTGCGTGCAGCCCGCGAACTATTGCGCAGCCGTGATGTGACGTAGGCGTAGGGACGCAGCATGCTGTGTCCGTGCTACGACCGGGTTGCGTCCGTGCTACGTCTGTGCTACGTATTTGATGCCAGTTTGATCGGCGGTTCCTGGTTCATCATCGCCGGGGCCGCCATCTGGAAATAGGCCCGCATCGCCGAACGGGCCGGCTCGGTGATGCCAACCTCATCAATTGCCGCGAGCATATGCGCCAGCCATGCGTCCCGTTCCGCTGGCCCAATGGGGAATGGCGCATGCCGCATCCGCAACCGCGGATGGCCCCGTTCACTGCTATACGTCTGTGGCCCCCCAAAATATTGGATCAAGAAGAACAACTGGTGGCGTTTGCCTGGCTCCAGATCAGCCGGAAAGATCGCCCGCAAGGTGTCGTCTTGCTCAACCCGACGATAAAACGCGTCCACCAGGCGGCGAAACGTCTCCGATCCGCCTACCTGCTCATAAATAGTTGCTTGCTGCTCGTTCATAGCCTCTATTGTAGCATGATGTCGTTTGCGAATAGGTAAGCGCCAGGGCTGATGCAGGGCTGATGCAACGATCCTGCTGGCAAACGTAGCGACGCACCCGTGCCGTGGGCGTGAACGCCTCGGCTATAGCCCGCGAAGGCCACCTGCGTGGCCTGATGAGCCCGCGCAGGTGGGCTTTGCACAACTATAGCCCGAGGCTTGAGCCTCCGGGGAAGCGTGCCCTGGCGTTTGCCAGCAGTATCTTGCAACGATCCTGCTGGCGCATGATGGCGGCGACGGTGCGGATCGGGAGGGGCGACCCGGCGTGGTCGCCCGGGGCCACGCGGCTGCCCCTACGCGGAATCGTGGCCGCCATAGGGGCAAAGTGGGCCGCCACAGGGCGAATCGTGGCCGCTACAGGGCGAATCGTGGCCGCCAGAACATCGATCGTATGCGCCAGCAGCACCCAGCCGCTTGCGCCACCCGAAAAATGGTACCAGGTGGCGGCGTAGCCGCCACCTGGTACCATTTTTCGGGTGGGGTGGCCCAGCCACCCCACCTCATCCAACCCATCCACCCGCAACAGTTTGTTTCAAGAATAATGCACAGGGCGCGTTGCAAATCATACAAGACCCAGTCGGATAAAATTGTCTGAACCTGTTTGGCCCCTCTCAGGCTTTATGCCGAATTATCTGGCATACGATCAGGCGGCTAATGCATCGTTTGGTTGGCTGACAACCGTTTGCACATACCGTTGCAAAGCCTTTTCGCTCATTGTAAAGGCTTCACAACTCGATTCAAGTTTCTGTTCATATGGGTCACTTTTATTGACACTCCCCTTCTTCCATGGTACTATTGCCTCACTGTTGGAGCCTAGGTACTTGTTTCGATGCCGGATGCTTTTGGCATTTAAGCAAAAAGCTGACCTACAAGGGTTGAGCTCCACCCCGCTGTGCTACTCCGTGAACTCTCCGTCCGGTACTGCTGAGGAAAGGCCAAGATGCGAACTCTGATCTTTACGGGCAAAGGTGGCGTCGGTAAGACCAGTGTCGCCGCAGCCACGGCCCTGCGCGCCGCTGATATGGGCCTGCGCACCCTTGTGATGAGCACTGATCCCGCCCATAGTCTTGCCGACTCGCTTGACCTCGAAGGCCCCCTCGGCCCCGAACCGATTCGCATTACCCCGAACCTTGACGCCCTCGAAGTGAGTATCTATCACGATATCGAGTCCAATTGGGGCATCGTACGCGAGCATTTCTCGCAGTTGATGGCCGAACAGGGCGTCGAGGGCATTCTTGCCGATGAGATGAGCATTCTACCTGGTATGGAAGAAGCTTTCCCGCTCATTCGGATCAAGAAACATAAAGATGAAGGCGATTACGATCTGCTGGTGATTGACTGTGCCCCGACTGGCGAAACCTTGCGCCTGCTCTCAGCCCCCGAAACCTTTAAGTGGGCGATCAATATGCTGCGTGGGGCCGAGCGTTTTGTGATCAAGCCGCTCCTCCGCCCGATGGGCAAGCTCAATCCGACCCTCGGCAAGATGATTGCCCCCACCGAAGTCTACGAGGCAGTTGATGATATGTTCGAGCAGATGGTGGGCGTGACCGAAACCCTCACCAATCCGAACGAAACCTCGGTGCGCCTGGTCATGAACCCCGAGAAGATGGTGATTAAGGAGAGCCAGCGCGCCCTTACCTATCTCTCGATGTACGGCATGACTGTGGATACCGTGGTTGTCAATAAGATCCTGCCGGTTGATCAGGATAGTGGCTATCTAAACCACTGGAAGGATATCCAGCAGCGGTACCTCCAGGAAGTTGAGCACTCCTTTAATCCTCTGCCCATCAAACACGTACCCTACTACGCCGAAGAGGTCGTTGGCCTCGATAAGTTGCGGGCGATGGGCCAGGATATCTATGGCGATACCGATCCGACGGCGATTGTCTATAAAGAAGCGCCGATGGATCTGGCCAAGCTCCCTGATGGCTCCTATCGTGTCAAGATCAAGCTGCCCTTTGCTGATGTCAGCCAGCTCGATCTGTTCCAAAATGGCGATGAACTCGTCATTCAGATTGGCGACTTCCGGCGCATTATGACCCTCCCCACCAGCCTTGCCGGGCAAGAAGCCGGTCAGGCCGAGATGGAAGGCGATTGGTTGATCGTGCCCTTCTATGCTGCCGAACCCGTCCGTCGCTAGTCGGTTGCTCAAGGGCGCTAGCACCGCTTTTGAGTACGTTCTCTCGGGGTCAATCGGGGCATCCGCCCCGTAGCGCCTATAAGGGTGTCCGCTTAGGTTTTAAGGAGGTGTACGGATGGCCGTTACACGAGGTTGGTTCTCGGAGTCGTCGGCGCAGGTTGCGCAAATTGGCGACATCATGTTCCAGGGTCACTGGCAGTGGGTCTCGAATGCACTCCAGGCTACGTCGGCTGCGGTCGAGAACATCAACCGTAATGCGTATCCCGGCATCGCTCGCAGTGGCAGCGGTGAGGGTACCTTCACGACGCCGGACGCTGGCTTCCGCCCGAAGCGTATTCGTTCGCGCTTCAATCGGTAGCAGGCCTGAAGCGTGGGGCGCTGGGTGGCTCTGGCTGCCCGCGTCCCGCGCTTCGCGCCTTCAATAGCTGATGATCAGTCTGCTCTACCATAGCCATACCGTTGTTCCCGCTCACCTTGCGGAGCTCGAAGCCCTTGGGCTGATTGAGCCTGATGAGCAGATTCTGGTCGCCCTTGATGGGGTGCTCTTTGATGCTGCGAACCAGCGTCTTGGAGGGCATACCCCTCATGACTATTGTCTGATCTCGACCCTGCGGATCATCCTCTGGGCACGTGATTATGGTCAGCATCTCTTCCTTGCTTTTCCCCTCGCTGAACTGACCAATCTGAGCGGTGCTGGCGTTGACCCGCTCCATGCTCAACTGCAACTGACGTTTACCGCCCCCGATGAGGACGAGCAGCGCTTTACCCTCGCGCTGCTGCCGATTGCTAGTCTGCACGCGGCCCTTGCCCTGCTCCAGACTGCAAGTACCTCCGCCCGTGCCCTCGCTGACCATGGCGTAGATGCCCGTGAAGCTGGCCCCGAGATCCTTTCGGTCATCGGTGAGCAGATCTACGGCCACGTTGATGGTCTGCGTCCCGGCGAGTCGCCCTACCGTTATCCAGGGGCGACCGTGTCCCAACCCTACGTTGGCTTGAGTCCGGCCTTCGCTCAAGATCCCGCGAGTCTGCCACCCGGTCAGGTCTATACCGCTGGCCGCCTCGCTCGCTCCGCATGGGATACCATACGCCGCTCCATCCGTGAAGCTGATTTGCCCCTGCCCTTCGAACTCAATGGGGGCAGTATCCGTGAATTGACCGAGGCCGTGCGGGCAATCAATGATCTGGTGCAGACCGTTGCCAGTAATCCGAGCGCCCAGCAGATGGCGATGGCCTTCCTCAATCGCCAGGGTGGGGCCGGGGCTGCCGCTCCGATGTCCCCTTTCCCGTCGGCTGATCCTGGTACTGACCCGCTTCCAATGAGTTCCCCCCGGCCTACTGCTGCCCCGGCTCCTGATCCCGCCCCGCCCCCGTCTTACCACGAAATCCCGCTCCGCCGTCGTGGCGCACCCGCGCCAACTCCGCCGCCGGTTGCCAGCAGCCCCGCTGTGTCACCCCGGCCCGCTCCGCCCGCGCCTGCCCCGGTGGCTCCCCCAGCCACCATGCCCGACCGCCGTGATATTCCGCTGCGTCGCCGTAATCACGCCGCCGCTGCCCATCCGTTTACCGCCACCCATCAGCCCGCTGTGGTGAGTGGCTCCGGTGATGCCGGCTCCGAAGATCGTTCTGTTCCGCCCGACGACCGCCATCTTTAACCGCAGTGATGCGGTCACTAACTGGTGGTAAGCCAGGCCTAAGAGAGGGAATAGCTATGAGTACTCGCCCGTATCTCGGTATCAACGTCAATGCGGCTAGCGTCGAAGAGATGCTATTCCGCGGGCTGATCGAGGAGGGCGAGACTATGCTCGCACTCTTCGATGGCGTTCTGTTGGACGAAAAACGTCGCCGCGTCGGGGGCCTCGCCCTCTGCGATTTTGTGGCCCTCACTGATCGCCGGGTGGTCACTTGGGCGCGGGGCTTCTTCAACGATACCGTTGATAGCTTCGAGTGGAAAGATGTTGATGTGGTGCAGGCCGAGACCTGGGATCCCTGGCACGGTCGTGTAACCCTCGCCTTCCGCCTGCCCCCCGTTGCTCCCCGCAAGCGCCGTATTGCTGTCAATGGCTCCTTCGAAGAGCCCGGTAGCGATGAGCGTTTGGTCGTCAATACCCTTGATTATATGCCTGCTGATGATGTCAGCACCTTTGCCCATATGATCGAGTTGATTGGCGATAAGATTGTCGAGGGCGTCACTGGCGAAGATCTGGTTGCGGCTTTCATCGAAGCCTTCCCAACCGTCGAACGTGAACCGGTTCAGCCCTTCTTCACTGCGCCCGAACCCAATCCGCCTGATCTGCAAGCCCCGCCCCCTGCCGAGGCTCCGGCCAAACGTAAGCGCTGGTGGCAGGTTGGCTCCGAAGCCGAAGAACAGACCGATTTCACGCCACCCTCCATGCCTGGCAATCTGATTGCGGCCTACGAAACGCAGCGCGGTGGTGCCCCCGCCGGTAGTGGGATCTCGATGATGCCCGCTGGCCCGATTGGCCCGATGCCCAATCTGCCCGAGCAGCCCAGTATGTACGAGGTTAGCCGCTCGCTGCGCCTCGTCCTCGAAGCCCCCCGCAAGCTCGTTCGTGGTCTCCGCCGTGCCTCCGAGGCCGTTGGTGGTGCCAACGAACTGGTCAGTGGTCTGCAAGATCCGCGGGTGCGCCGTAATGCAATGCGGGGTATCTACCATACCGCCGCCCAGCACGAAGCCGAGGGTGGGCCGCTTGCTCCGATGGGACCGGTGGTGCGTGCCGCAGTACGCTTTGCCGAGCCAGTTGAAGACGAGCAGACTGATCAGCAGCAGACGCGCCGCATCCAGGTACGCTCTTCGGTGCGTAAGGCTCCGATGCCAACCATGGTCGAGACCGCCGATGATCCCCCCGTTGTGCGGGTCACCCGCCCAACCCCGTCGGCAGCACCCGCCGCCGAGGCTCCAGTTCGCCCCGAGCCAGTGCGTCGCTCGATTGCCGTTCGCCGGGTCGAAACCGAAGCCGAACCCGTAGCCGAAGCCCCACCTGCCCCTGAGCCGACCCGCGCCGCTCCAGTGCGCCGGATTGCGGTCAATCGGCCCGAACGTATGCCCGCCGAGTCGCCCCTGGCTGGAACCGCTAAAGTCGTTAGCTATAACGGTAATGGTGTCCACCACCCCGATGAGCGTGAGTAGACCGCGCTGATGGGCGCTTAGGGTCGAGTGCGTTGCTCGACGCTGGGCCTCACCGGAAAGACTTATGACCCGCGTCATTATCTACTCAGGCAAGGGTGGCACCGGCAAGACAACCATTTCGGCTGCTACCGCAACCCTGTTAGCTCGCTCGGGCCGCCGTACGCTGGTGCTCTCCAGTGACCCGGCTCACTCACTCGCTGATGCGCTTGGAGTGACGATCAGCCGTGATCGCCCTACTGCGATCGCGCCTGGCCTCTATGGTCTGGAAGTTGATACGATCTACGAGTGGCGTCATAACCTCGGTGGCTTTCAACAGTTTGTGGCCTCGACCTATTCTAGTCGTGGCATTGATCGCTCCACCGCCGCTGAATTGGCGAATCAACCTGGCCTCGATGAGATCCTGGCCCTCCAACGGGTGATGAGCGAGGCCCAGAGCGGACGCTGGGATGCGATTGTGCTTGATACCGCCCCCACCGGCAATACCCTGCGTTTGCTGGCCTATCCCGAAATGATTATCGGGGGCGATGCGGGCAAGAAGTTCTTCCGGGTCTATCGTGGCCTGGCAAACTTTGCCCGTCCCTTCAAACGCGATCTGCCTGATGAGCGTTTCTTCAGCGAAATCGGGGGCCTGCTTGAGCGGATGGATCAACTGGCAAACTTCTTGCTCAGCCCCGAGATCTCGTTGCGCCTCGTACTCAATCCCGAACGCTTGCCCTTGCTGGAAACCCGGCGTGCCTATACCTTCCTTAATCTCTATGGTATGATGGTTGACGCGGTGATGGTCAATAAGATCCTGCCGACCCGCGCCGACCTTGGTCCCTACTTCGATTACTGGGTGAGCCTTCAGAAGGGCTATCTGGCCGAAATTGATGGTAGTTTCACCCCCACCCCGATCTTCCGCACGGTGCTGCAAGAAGGCGAACCGATTGGCCTAGCAGCGCTCGAGTCGGTGGGCCGGGCGACTTTTGGTGAAGCTGACCCGGGTGCCATGCTCTTTGATGAGCGCCCGATCTGGCTCGAACAGTGGAGCGAAGAGGGCCAACCCGGAAGCTATGACCTCTGTGTCAAGTTGCCGTTTGTCGAAGATGGCGATATGGTCGAGTTGCATCGCAGTGGCCCCGACCTTGATGTGGTGATTGGTCGGATCCAACGCACGATCGCCCTGCCGCGCATTCTCTATAACTGTGCGCTGGGTGAACATCGTTACGAAGATGGCGTCTTGCGCCTAAGTTTCAGCGAAGGCGAACAGCACCTCGACGAAACAACCGACCCGCTGGAGGATCCTGACGAATTGCGTGTTGAGGCCGCTTGATATGAAATTGCTGATCTTCACCGGCTTCAGTCAGATTAGTCAGAGTGCTGCTGCGCTAGCTGCGGCGTGCCGCGCTGCACGTCAGGGCCAGCGTGTGTTGCTGGCCTCGGTTGGGCCTGCCCATCTGACCGGGGCCTTGTTGGGCCAAGTCCTCGGCCCGCGTCCGCTCGAGCTTGAGCCCAACTTGGCTGCAATGGAAGTCAAAGCGGTTGAAGAGTTAGGGGCACGCTGGGACGAGGTGCGTCCGAGTCTGCGTAGCGGCCTTGTGGCTCGCCTGCGTGAGATTGGCCCTGAAGAGATTCCGGCCTTTCCGGGGATGGACGCGATTGGTGGTCTGCTGATTGCCGAAAAGGCGCGCCAGACCGGTCGCTTCGATCTGGTGGTGCTTGATGGCCCGCCCCCCGATAGCTTCGTGCGTGCTCTGACCTTGCCCGATGTGCTGCGCTGGCTCACCCGCCTGATCTTTGGGCTTGACCGTGGTGCAGGCCGCTCGCGCATGTCGCAAGAACAGGCGATCATTCCGACCGCGCTGCTGGCCCCCACGGCCGTGTCCCCCTTGCAAGATCTGCGGGTTGAACTCGAAGCCCAGCGCTCGCGGCTTGATGCCGGGACGGGTACGCGGGTTCGCCTGGTTGTAACCCCCGACGAGTTGGCCTTCCCACCAGTGCGGGCCGCCCTGACGGCATTGGGCCTCTTTAATATGGCCGTGGACGAAGTTGTTGTGCCTGGTTCGCTTGATGCGATCAGCGCCGAGCTACGGGCTGAGTTTGATCCTACACTCAATGTAGCCCGCCCGACTCTGCGGGCGGCGATGCTGCCAACTAGTGTGGCGGAACTTGCTACCTGGGCTGAGCGTGGCGCGGCCCTGTATGGCGATCTGCCGGTCTATGATGCCGAACGGGCCCCGCGTCCTCCGCATAGCGACCGCGAACTCAAGCTCTTTATCCCTTTCCTAGAGGCTAAGGATCTTGAGGTTGCTTTGGCGAACGAGGAAGTCGTAGTGCAGATTGGCCCGTTGCGTCGCCATGTGTTGCTGCCAGGGATTGTTAATGGTGGCAATCTCCGTGCTAAAGTTGACCCCAAAGAAGTCTTGCGGCTCTGGGTGGATTAGGACAAAGCCGATGATCGCACCAACTGCACAACTTGCGCCGACCAGCAAGTTCCTGGCTTATCAAGCCGAGGTGGCCCAGAAGTTGGCAGGCCAACTGAGTGCCCGTGAGCGGCGACGGCTCGAGTCCGAACAGCACTTGATGCAGCGGGCTAACTTTGTGGAGTTGAACGGCGTTGTACACCATTACATGGACGTTGGGCCACGTGATGGTGAACCGCTGGTCTTAATCCATGGCTGGGACTGTTCAGCTTACTGGTGGCACCATATCATTGATCCCTTAGCGGCCGCAGGCTATCGGGTGATCTGTTATGACCTGAAGGGGCATGGCTTCTCTGATCCTGATCCCCGTCAGGGCTATACTGTGGCTGGCTTTAGCGCCGACCTGCGTGCTCTGAGTGAAGCCCTGAGTTTGACCGCTCAGCATGTGGCGGCCTTCTCGCTGGGGGCCTTTGTGGCCCTGCATTATGCCGATACGTATCCCGATCAGGTGCGCTCGCTGACCTTCTATAACTTCAGCTTGATCCCGTACAACAAAGCGGCCTCGGCCGTGATCCCCGGCATGCTCGATACGGTCTTTAATCGGGTCTTGCGTCCGATCGAACGCCGTGGCCTGTGGTGGATCCCGTACATCTATGCGCTGACCGTGCTGGCCAAAAATGCTGCACCCGTCAGTGATGTGAAACTTGCCACCTTGAGCTTGCGGATGTGCGATCCGAAGGCGGTGCGGGTTTCGGCGAGTGAACTGTCACGTCGTGAGGTGCTTGATGCCGTGCCGCAGCAGATGCAACGCGTGCAGCATCCAACCTTATTAGTGGCCGGATCGGGCGATCCGATTATGCGGCCCCAGGGTGGGCGCAAACTGATGCAGCTTGCCCCCAATGGCCAGTATCTCGAAATTCCTCGCTGTGGTCACTTGATTCTGTTCGAACTCCCCGAACAGGTCATTCAGATCCAGCGCCTCTTCTTGAAGGGTATTCGTTAGCTTACGAGGATCATTCTATGCAGCTGCTTCTCAAAGCCAATGGCCAGCAGGCGGCAATCAATATGGATAACGCCGGCTCGCAGGTGCTTGTCGTCGGTGAGCACAGCTATCGCCCAGCCGAGATTGCCCGCAAGGTGCGGCGACTGGCTCAGGCGATGTGGGGCAGCGAATTAGCGCCCGACATCCTGAATGAGCGCCTGACCTTCGAGGCGCTTGAAGGTGGCCGTCCCAGTGGCCCCTGGAATGATAGCGGAAGCTTCTCGCCGCGCTCGGGTTCGTTCGTGAGCCTGGGCCGTTGGGACGAGAACGGCACCGTTGGAATTGCGCTGCACGAACTGGCCCACGAAATGCATCTGCGGCGCGGTGGCTATGATGCCGCCGATGGTGTGCTGCGCGAAGCGGTTTCGCTGATGGCCGAGCGTGAAGCCGACCTGGTACGCAATTTTGAGCGTGAACCTTACTATACCGCCAGCAATTTGATCATTCAGCTCAATGAGATGTCGCACTTCCGGCGGCTTTCGTTTAGCAAACGCTGGAATGAATTGATGGAAATCACCAGCGATGTGGGGCTGTCCGATCTGGTGAACTACTACCTTGATAAAAGTGAGCGGGTGGGCCTCGAAAAATGGCTCAAGCGCTTTACCGAGAACCTGGATCTGCGGGATGCAGTGCTCGGGAAACTGGCCGTGACCAGCCTCCGTTACAGCCTTGATCTGCGCCGCCAGTTGTTGGGGAACCTCGTACGCTGTGATCCCACCACCCCGGCCGACCAGATTGCCTATGTGCTCGACTCGGTCGTCACCCTTGACCGGCGCTATCCAGGGGATGATTTAAGCCGGATTATTGATTTCTGTTTTAACCCTCACATGCGTCCGAAGCGTCGGCTGTTCGCCCTTGGCTCATAGCTCCTGTCCTGACTGTGCGCGGTCGGCCGCGCCTATGTAACGAGAGGAAACGGTCATGTCCAGTTCCAATTCGTACGGCTGGATGCCCGGCTGGTTGAAGAAGTTTCTCAACCTTGACGACGAGACACCCAGCTATGGGCCGGATACCTATCGGGTCCAGGCTGACTATGCGCCACCTGCCCAGGCTGCGGTGCGCTATACCCCGCCGAGCAATGCGAGTTTCACCCCCGGCCCGGCGAGTTATACGCCGTCGGCAACGCCTGCTTCGTGGCAACGCAGTAGCGAGGCGAACGCCACTGGTAGTTATCGCATGGCGGCCCCCATGAGCGAAGCGGCTGCCCAGGTTGGCCCGCCGCCACCGCTGGCTTCGCGGGTGGCTGGTACGCCCGTCAATGGCGATGTCGGGGCCGGTAATGGGGCTGTCTTGTCCGATGGTACGGTGAGCCCGGCTGGCCCGCTGGCCGAAGGCTATGTGCAGCCGATTGGCCATGGGCTGCGCTCGTATGCCCGTGGTGCCTTGCCTCCCCAGGGTCTCGAGCAGTTCACGCGTGAGTTTCGGGCCACCCTGACCGATGTCTGGAACTTCTATAGCTATTGGACCCGCTTCCAGACCGATGAACTGGTGCGGATTGGCAAGGATGCCTTCGATACGGTTGTGCCACCCACTACCAATGGCGAAGGTACGAGCAGTACGTCGGTGCGCCGGATCAAAGTTGCGGTCGGCAATGGTGAGAAGAAGCCGGTTGCCTCGCCACTCGCCCCAAGTGCTGGAGCGAGTGCGCCTGCCGCACCTGCAGCTGTCGATCCCATCCCCACGCCTGATGCCGCAGCCCCTGCTGCCGATGCGTCGCCCAACGAGTCCAAACCTACGAGTTAAGCCCCAGGATGGCAGGCGTGTCCCGTTCGGCTGGACGCGCCTGTCTGCAAAGGTTGTCCTATGATCCGACCAATTGTACTTGTAGGCGGGTGGCTCTCGTCGCCTGGTGATTATGGGCAGATGGCCCGTATCCTGGCCCAGCCACCCTATGGGCGGATCGTGTATATTACCGATTTCAGCCGTACCGATTGGGCCGCGCTCCGTGACCCAGATTTTAGGCCGGTGCTCGATGTTGTGGCTCGTACGGTCGAGTTGGCCTTGCACGAGACTGGTGCGGATCGGGTTGACTTGATTGGCCATAGTGCCGGGGGCCGCGTGGCCCGCGCCTATCTGGGCCACGAACCGTACCACGGCGTGGTCTATGATGGTCAACGCTATGTGGCGAGCCTGACCACCCTCGGTACGGCGCATACCACCTACGAGGTCTGGGTCAAAGCATTTGCCGGCATGGTGAATAGTCGCTACCCCGGGGCCTTCTACCCGCACATTCATTACTTGGCCGTAGCTGGCCGCAGTGTGCAGGGGCGGCGGTTTGGGACGGTTGAAGAGATTCTCGCCTTCCGTTCCTACGAGGTCTCGTTTGGTGATGGCAACCAGTTGGGTGATGGCATCATCCCAACGACGGCATGTTACTTGGCTGGGGCCGATAATCTGATCCTGGATGGGGCGCGCCATGCCCCCTACAATGCGCCGCGTACCTGGTATGGTGCACCTGACGTTATTCCGCTCTGGTATGAAACGGTTGCCGTTGCAGTCTAGGATCTAGATTGCGTGGATTGTCCTTTTTTGGATTATAATACAGCGAGTATGCTCAAACAGTTCAGTGACCGACAAATTTTATATGCGATGGCTGTGGTCAGTGGTATTTCGCTGGCCTGTTATACAGCGGTGTTACGACTGTGCCGCCTCGAGGCCAGTGAGCATCTGCCAGCGCGGGCCGTGCGTCGTAATCGTCTCGCTAATCTGGCCCATCTCCTCGATTGGGTGATGAACGCGATGGTGGCGCTGGTGGGGATCGGTCGGCTCTACCGCGAGGAGAACTTCGGTGGCCAGCGGCAGCCGCGTTGGCTCAAGATCTATTTTATGATTACCGGCCCGCTGCCAACGATTGGGATGGTGGGTGCCATGATTACCGGGCACCGTTGGGGTTCAGAACTGGGCCGCAATCCGCAACGACGGCGCATCCATCGGGCGCTGGCCTGGTTGGGCTACGTCAGTTGGTGGCTAAGCTATCTGCCGATCTTTGCGCAGCCATTGCTGAACCGGATGGGCAATACCGTTCCCGTGATTTCCGAGGGCCAATCCGGCCCACAAGCGTAAAAGAAAGACCAGGGT
The DNA here is from genome assembly GCA_048381555.1 of Oscillochloridaceae bacterium umkhey_bin13. Lineage (GTDB taxonomy): Bacteria > Chloroflexota > Chloroflexia > Chloroflexales > Chloroflexaceae > Viridilinea. Next base: position 17,720 of record JBLWKA010000004.1, on the reverse strand, counting down.
TATGACCGCTGCGCCAACGCAGTACCGCTGCTTCCCGAACTGCCGCTGCATGGATGATGACCAGGCGCTCTACTGTGCGATGGAGAAGGCCTATGATATGGTCTTCAAGGGCACGGTAGACTTCTTTGTGATCAAAGCGGCCTATGATCTGGGCCTGTTTGAGGCCATGGCTACCGGGCCGCGTGATGTGGCCAGTTTGGCCGAAGCAACTGGGAGCGTGCCACCACGCCTTGAGCGCCTGCTGATTACGATGGAGCAGGTGGGCCTGACCCGGGCCACCGAGGGGGCCTGGGCGCTCACGCCGTTTGCCGAGCAGTTCTTTACGGCCCCCGACGAGCATCGCAACATGACCATGTTGCCCTTCATTAGCTACATGGTTGACCTGATCCAGAGCTACTATGCCAATCTGGCCGATGTGACCCGCGGCAAGATGGACTTTACCAGCCATGTGCCGCACCCGCCGCGCACGACTGAGGATAGCATTTTCTACGAGACGATCCACCGCAGCAATATTCACTTTGTGCAGCGCTTCTTGCGTGATCATGCCAAACTCGAAGGCGTCAAGCACATGATTGACGTGGGTGGCGGGATCGGCGATATTGCCTCGTCGTTGTGTGACAAGCACCCCGAACTGAACGTGACGCTCTTGAATCTGCCTTCGGCCTTGGATCTGGTGCGCGAAAATGCTGCGAACCGGGGTCTAGCCGAGCGGATTACCCCGGTGGCGATTGATATGTACCGTGAACCCTACCCCAAGGGTGATGCGGTAATGTTTGCGCGCATCCTCTACCCGATGAATCGCCAATTCTGCACGATGTTGCTGAAGAAGGCCTATGACGCACTCGAACCAGGTGGGCGAGTGATCATCGTGGATATGGTGATTAGTGACCCAACCAAACCGAATTACGACTACCTGACCCACTATCTATGTGGGATCGGTATGAACTTCTCGGTTCTGGAATTTAAGGATCATGCGATCTATCCAGGACTGCTGCAAGAATTGGGCTTCACGGATGTGAGTTTCGCCGAAGGCTACGATCACGTGCTCTATCAAGCGGTGAAAGCGTAACAGGGATTACGAGAACCGACGATGCTCTCTACCTCAGAAAAAAAGCCGGTGACGTTCGGCAAGAAATTGCGGGCGCACGTTGATCTCGCTGACCCGGTGACCTGGATCTCGCCGGCTCTGGTGACCTTCTGTGGTGCCCTGGCTTCGGGGCATGTGAGTGGTTTTCAGTTGAGCAGTGGCCGCGACTGGGCCTTGATGCTCTTGGGGGCCTTGATGACCGGGCCGCTCGGCACGGGCTTCAGCCAGAGCATTAACGACTACTACGACCGTGATCTGGATGCAATCAACGATCCTGAGCGGCCCATCCCAGCGGGGTTGGTAAGCTTGAACGAAGCCCGTATGAACTGGGCATTTTTGGGTGGCGCAACGATTCTGGTCTCGCTAGTCTTTGGCAAGCCACTGATTGTCTTTTTAGCCTTCTTGGGGATCGTGCTCTCGATCATCTACAGTATGCCGCCGATCAAGCTGAAGAAGCACTTCTGGCTAGGGCCACCGGCGGTGGGTTTGGGCTATGTCAGCATGAGTTGGCTGGCTGGACACTTGATCTTCGCTGACCTGACCTGGGAAACGATGATTGTGGCCTGGATCAATGGTGCGTTGGCGGCAGGCTTGCTCTTCCTCAACGATATCAAGAGCGTGGAAGGTGATCGCCAGCTCGGTTTGCAATCGCTGCCTGTGGCGATTGGTGTGCATCGAACCTTGATCGTGGCTTATGTGACGATCAATCTTTCGGAAGCGCTGTTGATGATCCTGGCGTTGGCCTGGGGTTACTATTGGATCGCAGGCTTTATCTTCTTGTCCATTGTGGTGCCGATCTACAACCAGCTTAAACTGTACCAGGATCCATCACAAAAGAATTATGTGCGTTACCTGCTCGCAAGCAACCCCTTCGTGGCAATTATTCAGATTCTGTCGGGGTTAATGGTTGGGGGTTACTTTCTTTAGGGTGTTCTCGGGAGGAACTGCAGGGGGTGACAACCCTTCCTGCACCCACCCTGCAACCGTCACATAGGAGGCCAAACATGTCGGAAACCACGGGTGAGGTGCGGGTGCGTAGCGTCCGCACACGACGGAGTGACAGCGTGGTCGAGCAGGCCATGGAGTTCGGGGGCGGCATTGTGCGGCTCGGCTTTTCGGTCTTTACCCTACCCCTCGCGTTGCTGCCCACCGAGAGTCGGCAGCACATGCGGAACGCCACGCAGGAGTTGATGTATGCGTTTGCCAGCCTGCCGGCTGACTTCGCAGAGATCGCGGGCAAGGAGATCGAGAAGTGGGCCGCTGAGCCGGATGGTGCTCCTGCTGCTGCGGCAGCGCATGCACCCAAGGATGAGATGGCCGCTGGTTAAAGGTTAGACCGATACAGCGCGTTTAATCGCGCTCAGATCAGGAGGCTCACGTATGAGCGACAAAGCGACTGGAACCCGCGACGAGCGCGATGGCCTGTTCGAGATCGGGGCTGCGTTCGTAGGCGGGGCGGCCCGTCTAGGGTTGACGGTGGTATCGGTGCCGTTGGTGCTGTTGCCCCGCGGTTCACGCCGCCGGGTGCGCCGTGCCATGGCCGAAGTGGCCCGGGCGGTAGTGGTACTGCCCAAAGAGTTGGCGGTGGTTTCGGAGCGTGTAGTAGACGAGATCTTCACGGGCACGACGCCGACGATGCCAGACATGCCGAGTCCGCGCCAGCTTGGCGAGCGCGCCCGCGCGTTCACCGAGCGGCTGTCACGGGCTGCCGAGGAGTTCGGCACGAGTGTGAACCGGGCGACGACCCGCGCTGCCGATGAGGTTGAGCGTGCCGCTTCGAAGGTTGACGAGTGGGTCGAGAAGCCTTCGTCTACGCCGAGCGCCTAGCCTTTTTACTCCGTAGTACTGATGGCAATCAGCCGACCACGCAGCAGTTCTGCGCCTGGTCGGCTGGTTTGTGTTCGGGCTAACCAAGGTATTGAGAGTCGTGGTATCCTAGATGTAGTGTGACGGATAATTCCAACTTTTACCACGCTAGGTTTTATGCAATTTGTCATCCTCGGTGCGGGTTATGCTGGCCTGCGAGCAGCCCTCGATCTTGACCGCTTGATGCGTGAACGCGGTCTGGCCGGTGAAGTTGTATTAGTGGATCAGCACCCGTACCACCAGTTGGTGCAGGTGATCCATTTGACGGCCACCGCAGCCATGCATAGCCGCGAGGCGATCTACGAGTTGGCCCCGCTCCTGGTACGGACCCAGGTACGGTTTGTCCAGAGTCGGGTAGAGCGGATTATGCCGCTTGAGCGCACGGTGCTGCTGGCAAATGGTGAGCGCCTCGTCTATGATCGCCTGACGATTGCGCTTGGGGCCGAAACGGCCTATGGCAATGTGCCGGGGGCACGTGAGCATGGTATGCCACTGCGCACTTATCCCCAAGCACTGGCCCTGCGTGACCATGTTATCGCGCAGTTTACGGCAGCGGCGCAGACCAGTGATCCGCAAACTCAACGGATGTTGTTGACCACTGCGATTGTGGGTGGAGGCTATTCGGGGTGCCAGTTTGCGGGCGAGTTAGCGGCCTGGGCTGATGATCTATGCCGCAGTACCGGTGCCCCTCGCAACGAGGTGCGGATTGCCTTGCTTGATCGGGCACCCCAGTTGCTGGGTCAGTTTGGCCCATGGGCAACCCGTGACGCTGAACGTACCCTTGATCGTATGGGGGTGAGTGTCTATCTAGGGACGGGTATTGATGCGGTTGAACCTAACCTTTTGCGGGTGAGCGGCAATCGAATCTTGCGTGCTGGTACTATTGTTTGGGCAGGTGGCATCCGTGGCCCGGATCTGCTGGCGGACTCTGGTCTGCCGGTGGATGCACAGGGGCGGGTGATGGTTGATCGGTATCTGCGGGTTCACGACCAGGGCCGGATCTTTGCAATGGGCGATTGTGCCGCCATCCCTGATGGCTCCCACGGCGCGACGCTGCCCGGTACCGCTAGTTATGCGATGCGTCAAGGTTCGCACATGGCCGATACGCTGCTGGCCGAGGCGGAGGGGCGTGCACCGCGAACCTATGAGCCACTGAAGTTGGGTGAACTGGTTTCGTTAGGTCCCGAGTATGCGATCGGCAATCCACTCGGCGTGCCGTTCACTGGCTATCCAGCCCTGCTGATGAAGAAGGGCATTGAACAGTATTACCGGGCAACCCTTGAGGGGCCATGCTAAGCTGGGAGCTTGGTCTGGTATGCAGTGTGCTAATCTTCACGTCCTTGTCTCGTAAGGATGATTAAGGAGCAGAACCATGATTGTTCAGGAAGAGTGGGTTTCGATTACGACGACGCCTGATGTAGTCGAGCGCCACCTGACCGAACCGGCCTTGATGGCGCAGTGGCGCTCGCCACTCGTGCAGCTTCAGCCCCTGGAAGGCGACCTGATGACGCTGGGGAGCCTCCACCAGATGCGCCTGGTTTCGCTGGGTCTGGCGGGGGCTGAATATAAGGTCGTAGCCCGCGATCACGAACAGATCAAGATGGAGATTAGTGGGCTGTGGGAAGGAACTGAGATCTGGCGCTGGTTCGCTGATGGCGACCGTGTGGTGGTACAGAACCGGGTCGAGTACGAGGTCACGAACGAGAGTCTGCGGGTCTTCGTACTGGGCATGGGACGTTTTGTCGCTAACTTCGATATGCGGATTCAGTTGTTCCGTTTGCGCGAACTGATCGAAGGGCCACCATCCCGCCGCTTTAATGATACTCGTCCCCCCCAGAAGATCATGGTCGAGGAATAGCGGCACGGAGGTGCCCTACCGGGAGTGGGTTGCCATCATTTGGGATGTAGGGACGCAGGCGGTGGCCGCAGGCGGTGGACGCAGCACGCTGCGTCCCTACGAATCTACGAATCCGGTGATGATTAAGGACGAACCAGCAGATCATGACCACCTATACGCTGAGTGAACACTACCTTGAGGGGCAGCACGGCCCGATCCGTTATTGGGCTTCGACGCCGCGCCATGGGCTGCCGGTGGTACTGATCCACGGCTATGGGGCCATGATCGAGCATTGGCGGGCGGTGATGCGACCAATTGCGGCTCGCCATAGTCTGACGGCGGTTGATCTGTACTATTTTGGTAAGTCGGCGATTCCGGCGGCCCCGCCAGGGCGGAAACTGTGGGCCGAACAGGTCGCCGAGTTGATTGCAACGGTCTGTGATGGCCCGGCGATTGTGGTCGGGCACTCGATGGGGGGCATGGTCGCAGCCCAGGTGGCCCACGATTTTCCGTGGTTGGTGCGGGGCCTGGTGCTCGCCAATTCGACCGGCCTGAATGATCCGCAGAACCAGCCCTCGCCCCTTGATAATGCGATCTTTGGGGTGTTGCGTTCGAGTGGGGTTGGTGAACTGTTGGCTGGGTTGGTCGGTAACCAGTGGGGGGCGCAGCAGGGGCTGCGTTCGGCCTACTATCGTCAGGAACGGGTTACCCCTGAGTTGGTCGAACAGTTTACTGCGCCGCTGCGCCGTCCGGGTGGGCCACAGGCCTATCTAGCCGTAACCCGGGCCTTCCCGCAACTCTTTTTGGATTTTGAGTATGGGGCGATTAAAGCTCCAACCCTGCTGCTCTGGGGGGAGCATGACCGTTCGGTGCCGCCAGCCCTGGCCGCCTATTTTAAGCGTACCTTGATCCCCCAGGCCGAGATTGTGATGCTGCCTGAGGTGGGCCACTGTCCGTTTGATGAGAATCCTGAGGCCTTTGCCGGGGCGCTGCTGGCATGGATTGATCAACTGAGGGCTGAGGGCTGAAGGCTGAGGGCTGAAGGCTGAGGGCTGAGGCATCGTTCAAGAGTGATCTATTCAACTTGGCAGTTCCGCTCCTCTATTGCGTCGGGCTGAAGCCATGCCTGCTACCCGAAGCCCTGCGGGCTGCCAGCGAATCAGTTTCTGATGAGCCCGCAGGGCTTGGTTGATCAGCAAGGGCTTATGAACTTTAAGGATTAAGTCCGGTATAGCCTGCGCAGGCAGGCTTTGCTTCCCATAGCCGAGGGCTTTCAGCTCCACGGCACGGGCATCTACCGGATTTAATTTTGAAAAACCATTAGCCCGGCGGTCGGGCGGCTGCCAAACGGTCGAGTCTCTGTGAACGATGGCTTAAGGAACATGCGATGGCGCAGAAGCGTAACCTGAACGCGGCGATGCACCAGCTTGAGCAGGCGTTACGCGATTTGGAACAGGCCCGAGCTATGCCTGAGCCCGAAATAGCACCAGCATCACGTTCTGAGCAGGAGGCAGCGCCAATAACGGCCAGTGATCCGGTTCCGGTTGAGCGGAGGGCCGCTGCCCCCGAGGAGGCAGCGCTAATGGCGGCCAGTGATCCGGTTCCGGTTGAGCGGAGGGCCGCTCCCCCCGAGGATGCGGCGCCAGTGACGGATCGGGCACCAGTTCCGGCTGTCCTCCCCCCAGATCAGCCTTCGTACGAACGACGAACTGGCCCTCAGGCCCAAGGGCCTGCGCCGAGCGAGGCGTTGGTGCGGTTAGTGGTGGGGGCGGCGTTGTTGGGTCTGGATGGCTTGCAGGCGCGGGCGGGAAGTTGGGAAGCGCAGGCGGGGCTTGCCGCACGTCCAGTGATACCACGAGAGGTCGCTGATCAAGGTGGGGCGTTTCGGCATGCGTTGGTGGGTTGGCTGTTTGAGGCCGAGCGTGAGTTGCGGCCAAGGGGGAGTCCGATCCGCTGGTTGCGGGCCGTGGTGCGTTACCTGTTTGGGACGATCTTTTCGGTGATTCTGGAACTGTTGCCGCTGCCTCGTCCGGGAGGGCGACGAGGCCATCCCCCTGCTGAGCCGAGTGACGAGGATACGCGGCGCTGGGTGACGCTGGGGCTGGCCGAGGCGGAACCGAGTCGGCGCTATGCCAAGGTGGCGCTCGAAGAGATCGTTGACCAGGCGATTATCTATCTGGCGCGGCGTCCGGCGGTGCAGCAGGCGCTGGGTGAAATTGTGCGTTCGCCGGCGATGGATGATGCGGTGACGCAGATTGTGAATGGGCCAGTGATTGAGCAGGCGACCCAGCGGGTCGCGACGAGTCCGGCCCTCGATACCGTCATCGCGCAAGTTGGCGCAAGCCCTGCACTTGAGGCGACGGTCGCCAAGGTGGCGCAGAGTCCCGCGATTGAAGATGCGGTGCGTCATGTGGCACGTAGTCCGGCGATGCAGGATGCGGTGCGCCACTTGGCCGAGTCGCCAGCAATGAATGATGCGATTGATACGCTGGCCCAATCACCTTCGTTGGTGGCGCTGGTCACGACGCAAGGCACAACTGTGGTGGGTGAATTTCTGCGCGAAGTGCGTGAACGGGCGGTCAGTGCCGATAAGTTTGCCGAAGGGGTGGTGCGTAAAGCCTTGCGGCGGCCTCCACGCACGGCGTTGTCCATTGAGAGCGTAACGCTGTTGTTGCTTGATGTCGAACGGCCTGATGATGGGGGACGCCCATGAGCCAGCTACCTGAGGCAAACACCCAGCCCCCACGGGGAGGGATACTGGCCCGGATGCGCCAGCGGAGCCGTGGGCCGCAGCTGGTGTTGTACGCGGGCTTTATTTCGCGCATGGTCGCAATGATTATTGACCTGTTGATCATTGGAACGCTCTGGGTGACGGGTGGGATCATGGCATCTTTTATCGAGCAGACCTCGGGTTTGATCCAAATTATGAATTTCTTGGAGCAGCAAGTGCCCTGGTTAGCTCCACTGATTCAGTTTCAGCGTAGCCCCGCCTTCGAGTTTTTAGTCTTGCTGGTGGTTGGATTTAGCTATTTTACGTTTTTGTACGCTTTGGGCGGCATTACAATAGGCAAAGGCTTGTTGGGTCTGCGGGTGGTCAGTGCGAGTGGGCGGGCCTTGACGAGCAAGCAGGCAGCGCTGCGAACCCTGGCCTACGTGCCCTCGGCGCTGATCGTGTACCTGGGTTTCTTGAATGTATTGCTGGATAACCGGCGGCGCGGTTGGCATGATAAAATCGCTCGCACGGCAGTGATCCATAGTTGGAATGCGCGTCCCGACGAAACCTTTCTGCGCGAGGCGATTGAGCGAGTCAATCTGCGTCCAACGTCGGGCAATGCTGCTGGAGCCACAGTTGAACAGCGGAGTGAACCTAAGTCATGAGTTTGTATGCTGAGAAGGCCGCCCAGGCCGTGGATTTGTTGCAGGAACTGGATCTGGATTGTTGGTTGACCTTTGTACGCGAAACTGGTGAGCGACCTGACCCTGGGGTTGACCTGTTGCTTGGAACAAGTTTGACCTGGAATTCGATCTTGCTGCTGGGCCGGAACGGCGAGCGGATCGCCATCGTAGGGCGGTATGATGTCGAAAATGTGCGCCTGGTCGGAGTCTTCGACGAGGTACAGGGCTACGACGAGGATCTGCGCTCACCGTTAATTGCCGCGCTGGAACGGTTGGCACCCCGCCAGATCGGGTTGAACTATAGCCGACACAACCATACCGCCGATGGGCTGACTGTCGGCATGTATGAACTGCTGCGTGAACTGTTAGCCGATACGCCCTTTGTGGGACGGCTGGTGTCGGCCGAGGGGGTTCTGGGTGGGTTACGGGCGCGTAAAACCGCGAGCGAGTTGGCGCGGATCAAGGCGGCGGTGGCAACGACCGAGGAGATTGTGGTCTGGTTGACGCCTCAGATTCGCCCTGGGGTGAGCGAGGCGGCGCTGGCGGCGCTGGTGCATGCCGAGTTTGGGCGGCGGGGCTTGCCGTCGGCCTGGGACTGGGACTATTGCCCGACCCTGAATAGTGGCCCCGAGTCGCCGTTGGGCCATGTTGCGCCGCAGCCGCACATTCTGGTCGAGCCGGGCCATCTGGTGCATATTGACCTGGGGGTTCGCCAGGTCGAGTATTGCTCGGATTTGCAGCGCATGTGGTATGTGCGGCGACCGGGCGAAGCGGCCCCGCCTGCCGAAGTGCAGCACGCGATGGCGACGGTCGTGGCGGCGATCGAGGCTGGGGCGGCGGCGTTGCGACCAGGGGTGCCGGGCTGGCAGGTGGATGCGGCCGCGCGCCAGGTGGTGGTGGCAGCGGGCTACCCCGAGTACAAGCACGCCTTGGGTCACGGCTTGGGCCGGGCCTGTCACGATGGTGGGCCATTGTTAGGACCACGCTGGCCGCGTTATGGCGACGCGCCCGAGCAACTGGTCGAAGTCGGCCATGTCTATACGCTTGAATTGGGCGTCCCGACCCCGGCGGGCTATCTGAGCCTGGAAGAAGATGTGGTCGTCACGGACGAGGGTTGCGTCTTTTTGAGCAGTTTCCAGCGCGAGTTGCTGTTGATTTAACAGGTTGTGAGGATTGCCAATGAGCGTTGCGTAGGGACGTAGCGTGCTACGTCCCTACGGGGATGCTTGGGATTGGTTATTATATCTTTACGCATTTACAATTGGCAGCCGTACCCAGAGCATGTTACGATGGCGCTGATTGGGCGGCAGAGGCCGCCAAAAGATCTGAAAGGTGGCCGTGATGGCACAGCAGCAGCGTCGACTGAGCACCCGTGATGAAGTGTATCTGAGTAGTACCGGCTTTGAAGTGTACATGGGCGCCGGAGCAGTCTTTTTGCTGATCTTCACGGCGATCTTTGTTTTCAGCATCAAGATCAATTTCGCCTGGTTAGTCTGGCCGGGCATGTTTCTGGGGGTGCTGGGGGGCTACCTGGTGCTGAAGTTCCTGGAGCGGCGCGAGCAGATCAAGAAAATGGCCGAGATCGAAGCTAATCCGCAGGACGATTACATCGTTTCGTGAGCGGCTTGTTGGGATTTTGTCATCCTGGGGCGACGGTTCTGTGGCGGCATGCGTTCTACCGTATGGTAGTTTTGTTTGCATTGCCCACAGGATCATCCTATGGAAACGCTTCGTACTCTTCGTCGCACCCGGGCGTTAACCCTGCTTGATCTAGCTGCCCTGACCGGGATTCCGGCGCGTACCCTGGCCGAGGCCGAATATGGCCTACGGCGGCTTGGGGTGGCCGAACGCGAGATGCTGGCGTTGGTATTGGGGCTGAACAGCCAGGATCTGACCGGAGCGCACCCGCGGATGGCTCCGGGAGCGGCCGAGGCTATGGCAATCCCGTGGCCTGATCAGCGCACCTTGCAGGCGCTGGTGGGTCTGGCTCTAGTTGCCACCGTAACTACAGGTTCGCTAGAGTTGGTGGATCGGCTCCCCGAGGTGTCATGGTCGCAGTTTGACGTAACATCATCACGGGTTGTGAACGAAACGCAGTCCGAGCCAGGCCGGCAAGGTGCGCTTGCCGATCTTGATCTACAACCACTGCGGCCCGAGGCGCGAGAGCTTGGGCAGGTGAGGCTGGCAGATTGGGTGGCGCAGGCCAATACCACACGCGAGGCCCTGGCACCGCCGTTGTTGGTGGCCCCTACGCCGGGCGACGACGTAGCCCCAGCTCCGCTGCCGGTGATCGAAGCCGTGGCCGCCTTTCGGATAAGCGAGGTGGGGCCGCTTGGTTGCCCGGTCGTGCCGTTAGCGGGGCAAGTGGTATTGACCCAGGGTTATGGGGTAGGCAGCCATGCACCGGCGGCAGTCTGGGGCGCGATAGACCTGGCGGTAGATGGCAATGGTGATGGGTATGCTGACCAGGCTGCGAGCTGGTACCAGCCGATTGTGGCAACCCACGACGGACGGGTCACGGTAACGCTGGATAGTTACCCTGGCGGCAACTACGTCGCGGTGAGTGATCCGAGTGGGGTCTGGCGTACGGGGTACGGCCACCTGGCGCTCGTGACCGTGCTTAACGGTCAGTTTGTGCGGGCGGGCGAACAGATCGGCCTGATGGGTTCAACGGGGGCTTCGACAGGGCCACACCTCGATTATCAGGTCTGGCGGAGCGGGGTCAACATCGATCCAACCGAACTGGTCGGCTGTGGGCACAGGGGCGGGTGACCCCACTTTGGCCTGGTGGGCCTGAGCCGTAGACATGGTTTAAGGCAGCGTAATAGTTTGGAGAGCTGGAGAGTTGTGGAGTTGTGGAGCAACTGTCAAGCTGGCATAATCGATGCCAAGCGAAGACTAAGTGACTGCCCCATCATCAGCGACGGGTTGAATACCGGTCGCAATATGTTTGAGCAGGCCCAGGAGCACGCCTTTGACGCTGGGGCGATCGGTTGCGATGCAGGGCAGCACTGGAACTTCGAGCGGTACACCGAGGCGGCGGCGCACATAGCTGATCGGTAGGGCGGCTTCGTCATCTTGCTTATTCGCCGCCACGATATAGGGTGCATCGGTGATTTCGGCGAAGCGGGTCATCAGGCGTTGGGTCTCGGCGAAATGGCCGGGGCGAGTACTATCTACCAGGACGACATAGCCGAGGCAGCCAATCGTCAAGTGTTCCCACATAAAATCGAAACGTTCCTGACCCGGGGTGCCGAAGAGATAGAGATTGACCTTATCGTTGATCGCAATCGTCCCAAAATCGAGCGCGACGGTGGTTTCGCGCTTGAGTTGGCGTTCTTCGTCGAGTGTAACCGAATAATCAGTCGAAACCGTTTCGATATCACTGATTGTTCGGATGAACTGGGTTTTCCCTGCGGCGTAGCTGCCTGTGATGACAATCTTAAGCGCCTGCATCGTTGCCATCCTCCCTTACAGCTCGCGTACACGCCGCATAATGGCGTCAAGCAGGCTACGCCCAACCTGGGGACGTTCGCTTGCCGGGCCTACACCTACTGCAGAAGCGACGGCCGAATCCGTCGTATGGGCGGAGGAGACGCTGACCGTTTCGTGGCGTGGCGTCTGGGGACGAGGTTTGGGTGGTGGTGGTGGAGTAACGACCTCGATCAGACCAATTGACATCAGTTCGGCGACCGTCCGAATCGCCTGGTCGGGGGCAATCCCGGTCGCATCACAGATCGTGCGAAGGTTGGGACTACTCGAGACCTGGCTGAGGATGCGCCACTGGTTGACATCGAGGCTTACGCCGCTTTCGGCACTGCTGGGGAGCGGCGAAAGTTGGAGTTGGGTGTCGAGGGTGATGCGATGGTAGGGCAGGGCGCGGGTGGGATCATCGCGCCGCCGCATGCCCTCCATGACGAGCCACTCGGCGTCGTGGGCGACGCGTTGGGCCCTGGTGAGGACCGAAGGATCGTGTTTGAAGACAAACGAGGCATCGTCCCAGAGCATCATTTGGATGACGGCCTCTTCGGACGAAGCGATCACGGTACGTTCGCGGCTACTGAGGAGCGCGGCATCAATCACGCGGCCTTCGGCCACATAGATAACGCCGCGCTCATTACCGGCGATCAGCAACAGCACGCCCGTCTTCGGTCCCATACGGAAGACCTGGAACAGGTCGCTGAGCGACATATCCTGGAGCGTGCCTTCAAGGGCCATAACGCCTCCGGGGACTGGTCAACGGGAATGTGGGGTGCGATGGATCGGGCGGTGGCCTGATGATCCTGGCTAGCTGATCGGATCGATCTGATAGATACACTCGGGCTTACCCATGGCACAGCACTCTGTTTCGTGGCCAAGCATACGCTGGCCGGTGATCGCACTAACAGCGCCGATAAAGACGCCCATGGTAAAGGCGCAATGGGGTTCGGTTGCAGTGACGCCTGCGGTGCAAGCCCCCTCGGTGATATGGATCTCGAAGCCACCATTGGGCTTGGTTGCAATGCTATTGATGATGCACAGTTTCGTGCCATCAGCGGCAAGGGCTGCATTAAGCTTAGCTTTGATCGTTGCGGGATCTTGGCTACTACCCACGAGACCAAGGGCTTCGACCAGATCCTGGCCGCGCTTCCGACCGGCTGAGACGACGAGCGCCCGACCGGCGGTCTCTTCGGCGACAACACGGAGATACTGGAAGCAGGTCAGGCTCATAAATGAACCGAGGGTTGCGCGATTTGCGTCGGCCATGGTGTGCGTTCCTTCCATCAATGGGATAAAGAGAACAGACAAGACCATGAGCTACGCCGGCGTCAGGGGTGGCGCGGGGGCAGCCACGCGGGGTGCTGATGGGGCTTCCCCCACCAGACCGGGGTTCCGATGGCGTCAGCGACAGTTCCTGGAGACAAGCGTGTTGGGAGCACAGAGTGCTCCCAGCGGTAGGTGAAGTGCCGCGAGGCACAGATGGGCAGGTTTAGAGGATCTGGCCAATCGCCTTAGCGGCATCACGGGCCTCGATGCGGACGAGGCCGAGGTTGGCACCCTGGCGCAAGTTGACGGCGAGGAGGCTCTGGTCGCCTGCGGGCAGCACCATAAAGAGGCCATTGTCGGCTTTGATGATCGTCTCTTCGGTGGCCCCAATCTTGAGTTCGCCCGAGACGCGGCGGGTAACGCCCATCATCGTTGCAGCGACGGCCCCAACGCGATCGGCATTGACTTCAGCCGACATCTTCGAGACCAGCACGATTCCGTCCATACTTACGGCGGCGGCACCGGCGACATCACTGCCTGCATTAGCGGTAAGGCGATCCAGGGCGGCGGCGATCTGTTCCTGTCGGGAAGCCATGATGCTCGTTCCTTTCCCTTTTACTCAGGGACTATGCGTCGTGCGGAGCGCCTGCACGGCGACGACGGCGCGCTTCTAATGACGTAATTATACTGACGGGTATTGACTTTTAGGACAACAATTGAACAACAAAGCAATGATGATTACGTTGCAGCGTCTGTACCGCAGGATGGTTCAATCCTAGCGGTACAGACGCTTGTGGTATTAATGGCCGGTAAGGAGCCGCCGCGCCAGTCGTTCGCCGCCTACCAGGTCGGCGAGGTGGCGGAGTTGATTATCTTCGTAGGCTTGATTAAACACAGCCACATCGAGGGCCAGCACCTTGCGGAAGGCGGCTTTAGCGGCTTCGGGCTGGCTGCTCTGGGTGGCGATCATTTCGCCAAAGGGCATAACAACATCGAGCATGGCGAGGGGGTAGCGAACGGGCAGGCCAATTTTGACGTGAATTTCGCCGATACGCAGGCGACGGCGGGCATAATCGGCATCATAGGTGCCGCAGAACAGGCCAGCGAACCATTCCTGCACCATGCCGTGCAGGCGATCCATGCTGACGTCCTTCAGGTATTCGGCAGTTTGGGGATGGGCAAAGAGCCGATCATAGAAATTCTTGGTCATGGCGGGGCCGTGGCTGCGAGCGTGGGACTCAAGCTCCTTGAGCAAAGCAGCTTCATCGGCTCCGAGGTTCATTAGTTGGACAAGTTCAGCGAGGGCGGCCTCATCTTTGATCTGCCAACTTGCGCGATCCTGACTCATGATGGTTACTCCGGAGTATTAAGTAGATAACAACGACGAGTAAGCTCCACCCATGTTGATAGGTGTGATGGTAGCGCCGGGTGGCAGTTACTTGGTAATAATCAACGTCCTTTCTCTGCAACGAGAGTTGGCACGACACCAGCGGCGTACCGAAGGTTTTCTTAGGATAACAGGGAATAATTACCAGATCGCAACCAAGCGTAGTCTGGGTAAAGCGAAGGCCACCTGCGTGGCCTATACCGAAGGTAATGCTTAAAAACCATGAACCGCCGAGCCAGCAGTATCGTTGCAACAGTCCTGGCCTTTACCAGCAGGATCATGCAACGTCCCTGCGGGGCTTGGGGGGGCGATTGCATCTTCGGTTGGCGCGAGCATTTCCGTCGGGGTCATGGTTTTTCAGTATTAAAACCGGTAGACCTGCTACGTGGGGCTGATGGTTTTTAAGAAATTATTGGGTAGACGCCCGTGCCGTAGGGCTGAAGCCCTCGGCTATGAGAGGCGAAGCCCGCCTGCGCGGGCTACACAGGCCATGGAAGGGGCCTTCGCTCGCTCCTTGCCGAGGAGCCGTTCACGGCGACGGCAGGAAGATACAATTCACCCTAGCAGGGCTTGGGGTGGGCGCTGCACAGCTTGCCGAAACGCGGTATGCTAGAGGCTACAGCCTGAGGTAGAGAGCGAGCGTGCGATGGAGCATGAGCCTGAACGAAGTTTAGCGAGTCTGGAAGCCGAGTTGCGGCGATCCCGTGATCGATTGCGGATTGTGTTTGATAATCTGCCCGAGGGCCTGGTGCTGTTGGAAAGTGGTGGGCGGATTCTGGCCGCGAATAGTGCCTTTTGTCGGGGGATTGTGGGGCGGCGACCGCAGGATGTGGTCGGGAGCGACTATCGTCAACTTTGGGCGATGTTGGCGGCCGAGGCTGAGTTGTTGCTTGAGGCGCAGAGCCCGGCAGAGGTTGCCACCCCGTTGATACCGCCACCGGGGGTGCTGTTTAGTGCGGTGACGGCCAGTTGGCGGGTGATGACGACCGATACGATGGGCCAGCGCCGTTGGTATAGTGTGGAACGTGTGCCTACCGACCCTGAACTTGGGCCTGTGACGCAGTGTTTGGAACGCTGGCACGATATTACCAGCCAAGAAGAGTTGCAGCGACGCTTATTATTGCATGATCAGCTCAGCAGTTTGGGCCGCCTGGCTGCGAGCGTGGCGCACGAGGTGGGCAATCCATTGCAGAGTGCCATGGGTTGTCTGGAGCTTTGTGGTGAGGATGCAACCCTGAGTGAGCGTGCCCGCGAGTATCTGGAACTGGCTTTAGGCGAACTGGATCGGATGGGGCGGACGATGGAGAGCCTGCGCAACCTGTATCGGCCGCCACAGCCAAATTGGGAACCAGTTGATCTGAATGAGTTGATCTTTCAGGTGTTGCGCTTGACGAAGCGGCAGCTTGAGCGGGCGCGGATTCATCTGGAACTGGAATTGGACGAAACCTTGCCGCCAATTGTTGGTCAGAGCGACGGGTTGCGCCAGGTCTTTTTGAACCTGGTGCTGAATGCGCAACAGGCGATGCCCGAGGGTGGGGTACTGGCGGTCAGCTCGCGCCCCAAAGCGACTGACCGGCTCTGTCAGGTGACGGTGCGCGATACCGGGATTGGCATGAGTCCCGAGCAATTGTTGCACCTGTTTGAGCCATTCCGTTCGAGCAAGAGCCAGGGAGTAGGATTGGGGCTGTATCTGACCCGGCAGATTGTGGATCAGCATGCGGGGCATATGGAGGTGCAGAGTCTGGTAGGGGTGGGGACGATTGTCACGGTATTGCTGCCGTGGAGCGAAGCCGGACCGCCGTTAGGTCGGATGTGAGGGGTGTGGGATGGGGGTAGTTATCGCTACAGGTAACGAGCAATGAGGTAGGGCGATGGGCAGCGTCAATGCAAACATTCTAGTTGTAGATGATGAGATCGTAGTGCGGCGGGTGTTGAGTGATGCCTTGGCGCAGGCTGGGCACCGGGTGCGTTCGGCGGGGAGTGGGGCCGACGCGCTGGCCCTACTGGCCGAAGAGCCAGCCGATCTGGTACTGCTCGATCTGCAACTCGGTGATAGTGATGGGGTCGAGGTGATGCAGATCATTCGGGAACGGCGTCCGCAGACCCAGATTATTATTTTGACTGCCCATGGCTCGATGGCGAGTGCGATTGCAGCGCTGCGGAGTGAAGCCGCCGACTACCTGTTAAAGCCGATTGGGGTCGAAGTGCTGCGTCAGCGGGTGGCCGAAGTGCTGATGCGTTACCAGGCCAATCGTGAGCGCCTGGATCGCTTACGGGCGATGTATGCCCAGATGCAGGCGCTGGTCGCTGATGAAGGCGGTTTGCAGGTTGAAGAGCCGCCGTCGCCGCTGGCTGAGCGGGCGATCAATGCTGGGCTACTTAGTATTGATGTGGGGCGGCACGAAGTGCGCATGGGTAGCCAACCGATTGAGGTAACACCCACCGAGTTTGCGATCCTGCAAACCTTGGCCCGCACCCCGGGGACGGTGGTGCCGTGCATGCAAATTGTGCAGGCGTTTCAGGGGGCGGTTACTGATGAGGACGAGGCGCGTCAGATGTTGCGCCCGCATATTGTGCGCTTGCGGCGCAAACTCGAACCAAACCCGAGCCGTCCGATCTTTTTACAGTCGGTGCGGGGGATCGGCTACCGTTGGAGTAGCGACGGAGTTGATGAGAGTGACGAGGGCTGATTCGGGCGCTTGACAAGCAGGTAGGGATCCTCTACACTATCGAACAAGTGTTCGTTGTTTGATCGGGGCAGAGGATCGTATGGCACGTGATCTGAACAAAGTGCAGCTAACCGGGCGACTTGGGGCTGACCCAAGCTTGCGGACGACGACGCAGGGCAGTGCGCTGGCCACGTTCCGGGTTGCCTCGAATCGAACCTGGCGCAATGCAGCAGGCATCAGTCACGAGGAGACCGAGTGGTTTCGGGTGGTAGCGTGGGATCAGTTGGCGGAGCGTTGTGGCCGCGAACTTGGTCAGGGGTGCCATATTTATGTGGAGGGGCGACTCCAGACGCGCCAATGGATCGAGACGGACGGTCAGCAGCGGGTATTAACCGAGGTGGTTGCGAGTGAGGTGATTGTTTTGACGGCGGCGAGTCCGCGTGGTGCAGTACGTGAGCCGCGACCTGCGCGTCGTTCGGCGCTGGTTCGTCCGGCTGCGCCACCGCCTGATCTAGCTACGCCGCCCTTGCCAAAAGTCCAGTTACGGGAAGAGGATTTGCCGATTTGATCAGCGTGGGGCCAGGGGAAGTTGCGCGTTCGCGCAGGTTCCCCTGGCCGGGTTACAGGCGTAGGGACGCAGCACGCTGCGTCCCTACGAAACCCCTACGCGGCAAGGAGTTGCTGGATTGCGGCTAACCCATTGAGGCTGCCCAGACCGGGGCCGGTGACGCT
>JBLWKA010000003.1:50350-108264 GCA_048381555.1 Oscillochloridaceae bacterium umkhey_bin13 | reverse complement strand
CCCACAGAGGGTCCCCTCGTTACCGGCCATTGTGGTGGCAGCGTCCGCCACCCGACCCCGACCCCTGGGGGGTTTGTGGGGTGGGGGCGCAAACACCCCACCAACCCACCAAAAACCTTCCGGTGCGGCATAGTCGCACCTCACCCACCGCAGCGGGCGGCACGAGGTGTGCTACAATCTGTACGTTGCCAGATAATCACGGTGCGCGGTAGGCTGAGAAAAAGGAGCAAGCCATGGCCAAGCAGACCGTTCGCGATATTGATTGGACCGGAAAACGTGCCCTAGTGCGGGTTGATTTTAATGTCCCTCAAGACGAAAACGGCAGTGTCACCGACGATACCCGGATTCGGGGGGCCCTGCCCACCATTCGGTACTTGATCGAACACGGTGCTAACGGGGTGGTCTTGATGTCGCATCTGGGGCGGCCCAAGGGCAAAGTCAACCCGAAGTATAGTATGCGCCCCGTCGTCGAGCGGCTCTTTGAACTGTTGCCCGAAGCCCGTGAGGTACGCAAAACCGAAGCGATTACCGGTGCCGCTGCCGAGGCCGCCGCTGCTGCACTCGGGCCGGGCATGGTCTTGATGCTCGAGAATACCCGTTTCGATCCCCGCGAAGAGGCTAATGATGCGGGCATGGCCGCCGAACTGGCCCGCCTTGGTGATGTGTTTGTGAATGACGCCTTCGGGGCGGCCCACCGGGCCAATGCCTCGACCGAGGGCGTGGCCCATCATTTGCCCGCCGTGGCTGGTTTCTTGCTCGAAAAAGAGTTGGCCTATATTGGTGGAGCCCTCGAAACCCCCAAACGTCCCTTCGTGACGATCATCGGTGGGGCGAAGATCAGTGACAAGATCGGCGTGATCGAAAATCTGCTCGGCAAGGTTGATGCCCTGCTGATTGGCGGCGGGATGGCCAACACCTTCCTGCTGGCCGAAGGCAAGGCCATGGGCGACTCGCTGATCGAACCCGAGAGTGTGGCGACGGCACGTACCCTGATCGCCAAGGCGCGGGCGGCCAATGTGCGCCTGCTGCTGCCAGTTGATGCGATTGTCGCCGATGCCTTTAGCGCCGGGGCCAACATCCAGACCGTAGATGTGAATCAGGTTCCTGGGGGCTGGCGCATCCTTGATATTGGCCCGCAGACGATCAAACTCTATAGCGACGAGATTGCCAAGGCCCAATTGGTGATCTGGAATGGGCCGATGGGCGTCTTCGAACTTGAACCCTTTGCCGGAGGGACCCGCACGGTTGCCAAGGCCCTCGCTGCCGCTGCTGCCGCCGGGGCCACCACAATTGTTGGTGGCGGAGATTCAGTCGCCGCGATTGAGCAAGCCGGCCTGGCCGATCAGATGTCGCACGTCTCGACTGGCGGCGGGGCGTCGCTCGAACTGCTCGAAGGCAAAAGCTTGCCTGGTGTCGCAGCCTTGCGCGATGCCTAAACACGCCCGGTGAGCCTCAAACAGCGGATGGGTAGCGGGCTTTTGCCTACTTACCCACCCGCTGTTTGACGTTTTGGCATTCACGTTCACTGGAACGACCCAAGGGTTTGCACAGGTTCCGCAAGGTTACAGACCTCTACTCCGTAACAGTACGGAGTGCCCACATCCGCAGATCCTGCTATCCTAAATCATAGAGCGATCGAGGTGCCGGCAATGGCGCCGCCATCTCGATCGTTTAACGGTCACTCGCTTATGCTGGCGAGTACCGGCAGCGTAGGGTTCGCTCGGTCGCATTTGTATCAAACGAGTGAGTCCTGCGATTATGAGGAGGCAGGCCATGTCTGTGATGCGCCGGGTTGAACAACCCTATCCTCACACCTCGCACCCCCAGCGCCTGGACGATGTATATACCGTGACCGAAGCGTTTCGCTCGATTGCGGTTGCCTGGGAATCGATTGCCGCTGGTGCGTGGAGTACCGCCGCGATCCAGAGCTTTGCAGCCCTGGCACGGCGGGTTACGCTCGAACTTTCAACCCTGGGTTGTGGGGCGCTTGATAGCGCCGTAGTTGATCTTGTGCTGGCCCTTGATGCCATTACGGTTAGTGGCTCAATCAGCAAGCAGCAACTCGCCCGGGTTGACCAAGCCCTCGCCACGATTCGCGCTGTGGCTGTGCAGCGCCTCATGGCGCTTAGTCTGAATGATACTAGCTATAATGGCGAATACTCGCCCGTGATGTTCCACGAAGTCTGCCCGCGCTGTGCAGCCAGTGGCATCTGCGCGATCACCCGCCAGGCCAGTTTCAGCGTCAACGAACTGCACCTCGCAGCAGATTAAAGCGGGCACCCAAACACACCAACGGCCAGGGAGAGAAGCTGCTCCCTGGCCGTTGGTGTGTTTGGGTGCTACGCTTTAAGCTTCGTAGGGACGCAGCGTGCTGCGTCTCTACGAAGCCTCACGCAGGGCAGCAACCACCTGCGGCGGCAAGCGGTGTTCCCAAAGCTCGCCCCCAAGCTGTTCGACGACCGCAACCAGTTCATCGCGCTCGCTGGCGGGCACGAGGGCTACCAGAGCAGCACTACCCGTATCGAGCGCCACCCCGATCGCGTGGAGGGCATGGTTCGGGAAGCCGCTATCCCGTACCAGACGCCGACTAGTTTCATCAGTCACCTGTTCGGCGATCAGGGCTGGAGGCGTGCCCATCAAGCCCACAAACGTATAGACAAACCAGGTAACCCCGCCCACCACCGAGGCGGCTACCGTCGCTACTTCCTGCCCCAGATCGGCCGGTTCCCGCAGACTAATCCGCCCAGCCGCATCCTTCTGTACCACCGCAAAATGGCCGTTTGGCTCGCCCAACTGACGATCAAGGCGTTCGAGCGCCACGCGGGCTTCGGTGGCACGTTTGCCATGATCAAAGGTGTACACTAAGAGAATCATAGGAATCAACCTTGTTACGAACGGCGCGCAAAGAAGAGATGCACCATTTCGGTATGCAGCGGAAACGCCAGATCAGTTGGCGCAGTCACAATCAGGCGGGCTTCGGCTTCGCGATTAGGCCGGAAAACAGCCAGATCAGCGCTGCGTAATTGTGGCCCGAGCCCAAACACCAGCAAGTAGCCATCAGGCGTACTGCGGGTCGCAAAATCGGTAATATGCTCAGATTGCACGCTCACGCCGGCTTCTTCGCGCAGTTCGCGTGCCGCCGCATGCTGCCACGTTTCACCCATTTCGATAAAACCACCCGGCAGGGAGAGTTGACCTTGGCGGGGTGCAGCACCACGGCGGATGACCAGCAACCCATCATCAACGGGCTGAAGCATCAGCACCACCGGCAAAGGGTTGCGATAGGTCGTGCTGCCACAATGGGCACAAACCCGCGGCCAGCGCTGGCCATCAAGAAACGGGTGGCCACAAAACGAGCAGTGACTATGCTGACGATACATGACGGACTCCGCTACGAAAAGAAGGCACCGCTCATCGCAATCGAGGCGAAACGCAAGGCCATGTGATTATACGCGAAGTTTGCCCTGGCGCATGTGCCCGACTGGTTGCAGCTGGGATTGTTCGGTTAAAGGCTTATTACTGGCACGTACGAAACCTTACCCGTCGACCTAAAACCCTCATGTTACAGTGAGCCATAAGCCTGCGCCCGACTCGGCGCATGATTCGAATTGTTATAACGCAAAGGGGCCGTCGTGAAGACTATTTTGCTGATTCATCTAGGTGGTGGCAACGAGACCGCAACAGTGACCGTACGCCAGCAGCCGGTGACGGTGCATCGGGTTGGCTGTGGCGGCGACTTGGCCCGTGCCCGCGAGTTGATCACCAGCTATGATGGCAGCGTAGACGCGATGGCGCTCGAAGATATTCCGGCCCGCCTACGTCTGGGCGGGGTGAGCCGTAGTTACGTGCCGGGGCAACGATTGCTGACCGCCGCCCATCAGACCCCGATTGTTGATGGCAGTGGAGCCCGCGCCGTGCTTGAGCGCTGGGCGATCACGCTGGCCGATCGCGCCCAACCGGGAATCTTTGCCCAACGCCGCATTCTGATGCTGCCGGGCTTGAACCACGAGGGCCTGGCCCAGGCCCTGGGACGCAAGGCCGCAGGGATGCGCTATGCTGATCCGCTCTTGTTTTTGGGTGTCCCGGCCCTTCCCGGGGTTGGGAGCCGAGCCACGCTTGATGGGGCTGCTGGGCCAACCCTTGATCGGCTGCGCGAGTTCGGGGTCACGCAATTGGCCCATCCTGCGCCACCAGCAGGGAGCAGCGATCTGAGTAAGCAGATTCGCTGGGCCGATGTGATCGCCGGTGATCTCACGACCCTGCGCCGCTGGGCAGCTACCGGGTTGAAGCGCAAAACGATTGTCGTCGAATCGGCCAGTTCCGAGGATTTAGCTGAACTGCGGCATTACGGGGCCTCGACAGTGGTAGCACTGCTCGATAATCTGGTCGAAGGCACGGTGCCCTGGCGCTGGTCGGCGGCCGCAGTTGAAGCCATGCTGGTGACCCTCCGCCCCGATCCCGCCACCCCGCTTAACGAAGATACCTACCTCGATCTATTGGCCGAGTGGCAATGGACACCTCGCATCCTCGAACTGCAGCCCGATGAGGCCGGGATCAATCGGTTTGCTTTTGTGATCCACCCGCTGGATGTGCGCTTCATTCATAAACATCCGCTTTTTAAGCCAACCCGTTACCTGCCTGATCCACTGGTTGAAGCTGTCGCCGCCTACATGCCTCCAATGTATATTGGGGCGATTAAAGGCGGCGTTTCACCCACGACAGGGCAACGCATCGAAGGCCACCTGATCAGTTTGGGGGCGACCCCGCGCCAGATGATGCGCCACGGTGAACGGTTTACCTACCGACAGTTGAACATCGCCGCCCGCATGGCCGAACGCAAGGGTGCCCGCCTGATGGGCCTGGGCGCATTTACCAGCGTGGTTGGTGATGCCGGGATCACGGTCGCCCACGAGGCCGATATTGCGATTACGAGTGGCAATAGTCTGACCGTGGCTGCGACCCTCGAAGCCGCCAAACAGGCCGTTCTGAAGATGGGGGCCACGGATCTGGCCCATGGGCGGGCCATGGTCGTCGGTGCGACCGGCTCGATTGGGGCGGTCTGCGCCCGTTTACTGGCGCAAGCAATCGGTGATGTGGCCCTGGTTTCGATTGAACCCGAAAAGCTGATTGCGCTCAAACGGTTGATCGAAACTGAGACCCCGGGTGCCCGGGTGAGCATTGCGACCCATACCGAAGAACTGGTCGAAAGTTGCGACCTGATTGTCACCGCGACGTCGGCGTTTGGGCAGCGCATTATTGATATTACCCGCTGCAAACCAGGGGCGGTGATCTGTGATGTGGCCCGCCCGCCCGACATTAGTGCCGCCGAGGCCAAGTTGCGGCCCGATGTATTGGTGATCGAGAGCGGCGAAGTGATCATTCCCGGGGTCACCGATATGGGCTACGACATCGGCTTGCCCAAAGGCACCGCCTATGCCTGTTTGGGCGAAACCGCCCTGCTGGCGATGGATGGCCGCTTCGAGGATTACACCCTGGGCCGCAATATCTCGATGGAACGGGTCAAAGAGATCTACCGGATGTTCAAGAAGCACGAGTTCCAACTGGCTGGTTTGCGCTCGTTTGGCATCTACATCACCGACGAGGATGTGGCCGCTCGCCGCGCCCTGGCAGCCAAGTTACTGGCCGACCCGGCCTTGCTCAACCGTACCCGCGCCGAGGCCCGCGAGAAACTGGCTCGCCTTCCCCGTATGGCAAAAGGCGTCCGTGAACCGGCCTGGACCGGCATGATCCGCCGTGGACGCGACATGATCGCCCGCGCGATTGTCTTGATCGGGGGCCACCGCGCTCCCACGTCACAACCGGAACTGCACGAGGAGGTTCGCTAAATGCCCCAGCAAGCCCGCGCCCGCATACCGCTGGCCAGCGCCGATGCAGCCTGGCTCCACATGGACGAACCGACCAACCCGATGGTGATCACGGTGGCCCTGATCATGGAACAACCTGTCAGCATGAACCAACTGCGCGATCTGATCGAGCAGCGCTTGCTGAACTTTGCTCGATTCCGGCAGCGGGTAGACAGTTGGCGGGGTGGTTCGCCCCATTGGGAAGATGACCCGAATTTTATGATCGAGGCCCATCTGCACCATGTGGGGCTGCCCGGAGCCGGTGATGATGCCGCGCTGCGTGAATTGATCAGCGGCATGGTCAATATGCCGCTCGATCCGACCCGCCCGCTCTGGCAGTTCTACCTGGTTGATCACTATGGGACGGGTTGTGTGCTGGTCTTGCGGGTGCATCACTGTTTGGCAGATGGTGTGACTTTGGTACACGTCTTCAATGCGCTGATGGATCAGCCGCTCGCCGCATCAACGGAAGCCGATAGCCCAACCGACCCCATGACGGCCACCTTTGACGCCATTACGGCGGCCATCCGCTCGACCGAACAGATCATCCGCCAGGGCTGGTCGTGGGCCAGTCATCCTGAACGCGTGCTTGGGCTGCTCGGGAGTGGGGCGGCGGTGCTGGGCAAATTGGCCCTGATGGGGCCGGACGCACCGAGTATCTTCAAGGGCAAACTGGGCATGGTCAAACAGGCCAGTTGGACCGAGCCAGTGACCCTTGAGCAGATCAAGGCAATTGGCAAAGTGACTGGTGGCACCGTCAATGATGTCATTCTGACCGCCGTCGCCGGGGCGTTGCGCCGCTATATGACCGAACGTGCTGCGCCAATCAGTCTGCGCGGCATGCGGGCGATGGTGCCAGTCAATCTGCTGCCACCCGAAGCCAAATCGGACAGTGGCAACCATTTTGGCCTGGTCTATGTCACCTTGCCGGTCGGGATCGATGATCCGATTGAGCGGATGGCCCAACTACGCCGTGAAATGGATGCGATCAAGGCCTCGCCCGAAGCCTATGTCGCGTTCGGTGTGATCAACCTGCTTGGCTCGGTGCCGGTGGATGTCGAGCACTCGTTGCGTGATCTGTTGTGCAGCATGGCAAGTATGATCGTGACCAATGTGCCAGGGCCACGCACCGCTAATTCGCTGGCCGGGGTGACAATCAAGCGCGCCATGTTCTGGGTTCCCAAGTCGGGGCCAATTGGGCTGGGCATTAGTATTCTTAGCTACGCCGGGAGCGTCCAGGTGGGCATCCTCGCCGATATGAGCCTCGTGCCTGACCCCGAACGCATGGCCGAGGCGTTTGACCTGGAGTTTGCCGAATTGGTTGAGTTGACCAGCATCGAAGCCTAAGGAAATGGAACGAGCAGCGCAACCTTCACCGCCCCTAGAGACCATCCTCAACTTGGCTACCGATGCGATCATCACGATTGATACCGCCCAGTGGATTGTGCTCTTTAACTATGGTGCCGAGCAGATCTTTGGCTACACAGCGGACGAGGCCCTGGGTCAACCACTCGATCTGCTGCTCCCAGACCGTTTGATCGAGGCTCACCAACACCATGTGCGCACGTTTGCGCATGCAGATGAGTCTGCCCGGCCCCGGATGATGGGCGAGCAACGCGACGTGGTAGGCCGCCGTAAAGATGGCAGCGAGTTTCCCGCCGAAGCGTCGATCGTCAAGCTCGTCCATCATGGACAGGTTTATTTTACGGTCATCTTGCGCGATAGTAGTGAGCGAAAACGGCGCGACGCTGAGTTGCGTGAGTCCGAGATACGGTACCGGCTGCTGATCGATGGTGTTCAGGACTATGCCATCTATCTGCTTGATCCCACTGGTCGCATCGCCAGTTGGAATGCCGGCGCCGAACGTCTGACGGGCTACCACGCCGATGCCGTCCTAGGCAAACATTTCTCGTGTTTTTTTACCATCGAGGACTTGGCCCTTGGCAAGCCGGGTATCGAATTGCAAACGGCACGCATCACGGGACGCTATGAGGAAGAGGGCTGGCGTCTGCGTAGCGATGGCTCGCGCTTTTGGGCGAATGTGGTCATCACAGCCGTCCACGATGAAGGTGGCACGCTGTGCGGCTTTGCGAAGGTCACGCGCGATAATACCGAGCGTCGCAAGGCTGATGAGATGCGTCGCTTGTATGCGAAGCGCCTCCAGGCGCTCTATGAGATTAGTCGTGCAATCCTAGCAGCCCAATCGCCGTATGCCATTGCCGAAGCAGCTTTGCGCCGGTTGCGCCGGATCGTGCCATGTCAGTATGCCCACATCGTCAGTATTCCCGGTACCGCTGATCCTGCGCACATGTTGATGAGCGAAGCTGATGAGCGTTTTGCGCTTGATGCAGCGAGTTGGGATGTTCCGGCACTTTACACGACCATATTGTCGCACCCCGCGATCCACCACGTGGTGATGATTGATCTTGACCAGCAAGCGGTACTCCCCAGGCTCCAGCCCTTTCACACTGCTGGGCTACGCCTCTTGTCGATTGCACCTCTGCTCGCACACCATACGTTGATCGGCGAACTCATCCTGGCACGAGCCGACCACGAGCCGTTTGATCCCAACCAACTCGATATTATTCGCCAGATCGCCGACCAGTTGGCCGTCGCCTTGCAGCACGCACAGCTCTTTGCCGAGGTGCAAATGGGCCACGAACGACTCCAGAGTCTGTCACAGCGACTGCTCGAGGTTCAAGAGTTGGAGCGGCGCACCATCGCTGGTGAACTTCACGATGAGATTGGTCAGGCGCTGACCATCGTGAAATTGCACCTTGAGAACTTACGTACCCCTACTGGCATACTGGCGCTTAGTACACAGGTGGATGAGAGCATTAGCATTGTGCAACAGGCGCTCGATCAAGTGCGCAGTCTCTCGCTCGATCTCCGCCCATCACTGCTTGATGATCTCGGTCTTGTCGCAGCGCTCCGCTGGTATGTAGCGCGCCAGGCTCGTGCAGCCAGTTTTGCCATTCACTTTACTGCTGACGAATGGGCGGGCCGTCTGATCCCGATCCTGGAAACCGCCTGTTTTCGTATCGCCCAAGAGGCGTTGACCAATATTATCAAGCACGCTCAGGCTTCCGAGGTCTGGGTGCAGCTACAGTATGACACCGAGCTCTGCCTTATGATCCGCGATAATGGGATTGGGTTTCATCTACCCCAGACCGACGCACGGATATCCGGCAATGAAAGCCTTGGCCTGCTTAGTATGCGTGAGCGGGCAAGCCTGAGTGGCGGGCGACTGACCATCGTTTCCGAACCTGGACAGGGTACAACTGTCGCGGCATACTTTCCGATGCAGTTTCGCACGACCGATGTAGAGCTTGGCGATGATGAACGGAGCACGCTGGCATGACTGTCCTACGCATCCTGATTGCAGACGATCATACGCTGGTTCGCGCAGGGTTTCGCTCCCTGTTGGAAAAACTGCCTGACTGCGTGGTCGTCGGGGAGGTTAGCGATGGCCGCGAGGCCCTGCGCCTCGTTGCGCAAATGCAGCCCGATGTCGTGCTCATGGATGTCAAGATGCCCACCCTGAACGGATTGGAGGCAACGGCACGGATTAGCCGGGACCATCCCCAGGTGCGCGTTGTAATCCTCTCGATGTACAGCAACGAGGAATATGTGCTCCAGGCGCTGCGGGCCGGTGCAGTCGGGTACTTGCTTAAGGACGCAGCGACTGCTGAACTACAACTCGCGATCCATGCGGCGGTAGGTGGCGAGATGTACCTGAGTCCCTCCATCTCCAAGCGCGTACTCCAAGATTATATCCAACTCGTCGGGAGCGGCGGCGGCATGCTGGATTCGCTTACGCCACGGCAGCGGGAAGTGCTGCAACTGATTGCTGAAGGCCGGACCATGAAGGAGATCGCGCAATCACTCCACATCAGCGTCAAGACGGCAGAGTCCCATCGCGCGCAACTGATGGAGCGGCTCGACATCCACGACGTGACTGGTCTGGTGCGTTTTGCGATTCGCGTCGGCCTCGTGACACCAGAGTAGGCGCACTAGGGAGCGTTGGCGCACCCAACTTAAGGATATGGATATGCCAATAATCAATGATTGGGTCTTTTCCGGAGGGATCTCAGGTTTCGCCTGATAGCGAGGCAGGGTCGCTTCAGGCATCCTGGTAACGTACACGATTAATGACACCCAGCAGCAGCACACCCCAGCCGGTGTTCATCGGGAATGGTAGCACGCCTGCCAGGCCAAATCGGGTACCTAAAGGATGCGCTAGAAGCAACAAACCCTAAAAGGAGATCCCACCCATGCAGTCACTGATCAAACACATCATGCTCGGAGTTGATGGCTCGGCTCCGTCCAAACGTGCCGCCGAATACGCCGTCTGCCTGGCACTGATCCAGAATTCTCGCGTGACTGTCGTCCACGCCTACACTGTCGCGTCTACCTTGAAGGCGAATGCAAGTGACCTGCCGACGAATGCCTCGCCGTACGAAGTAGCCCATTCGCTCATTTTCGATACAGTTGATTTCCTCCGCAACGAGGGCATCGAAAATGTCGAACAGATCGTGGAAGAGGGTCCAGCCGTCAACGTGCTGATTGATGCGATCGAATCGTGCGCACCCGACATGATCATTGTGGGCGCACGCGGCACCAGCGAGTGGAATGGCACCATTCAGGGGAGCGTCAGTGCTGCTGTGACCCAGCGTGCGCCCTGCCCCGTCTTGGTTGTAAAGTAAACCCCTAACGGCTGTTGGTGCGTCTTGGCAACAGTCGCCAAGACGCACCAAAGCAGTCACCCCAAATCCCCAAGCGCTGTCTGCAACCAGGCCAGCCGTTCCGCGCTCACGTGATAACAGACCGCCGAGCCATCCGATTGGGCTTCGAGCAGACCTACGTCGCGGAGTTGGCGTAGATGTTGCGAAAGTGTAGATTGGGCGTGCGGGCCGTCATCGGGCAGATGAAGCAGGATCTGGTTGCCAATGCAGCCAGGATGGCGCAATACATAGCGGAGAATGGCAACCCGTACAGGGTTGCCAAGGGCCTTGCAAAGTTGGGCGACTGCGTGATCGCTACGGGGAGGTTCAGCGGAAACAGCCATGGTACACCTCCACACTGAGGGTTTCCGCTTATGCTACGGGGTTGCGCGGCGCACGTCAAGAGGCAAAGTTCAGATCAGACGCATCCCAGCAGGCACAACCTCGACGTTAACCTCGCGGGCGTCGGTGGCAACCACTTCGCCGTCAGTCGCGACCGGGAACGGGACGTTGGAGCTAATCGTGACCGAACGCACCTGGGCCGTAGTGACGACTGGCAGGGTAACGTGGGTACCTTCGATCAGTTTGGGGTAGTAACGCAGCACCTGGTCGGGGCGCAGACTGTTGACGGCACAGAGATCGAGTAGGCCATCGTCAATCACGCCAGAGGGCGTCATCTGGAAGCCACCGCCCTGAAAACGGCCATTGCCAATCGTGGCGAAATAGAGTTTGCGGCGCAATTCTTTGCCATCGTAGCGCACGTGCATCAGGCCGGGGCGGTAGCTCGCGAGTGCCCGCATCGAGGCCACAATATAGGCGGCAATGCCCGTAAGCCAGTGGATCTTGCCCACTTCGACCGCAACCTGGGCATCAATGCCCGCGCCAAGCCCGTTAATGAAGACGCGCCGCAACTCCTGGGATCCAGCCTCGACCGTAATCTGACCGTAGTCCACCTGACGGGGCGGGGTCGTAGCTAACCGGCGCACCGCACTCGTCAAATCGCCCGTTTCGATCCCGTCGAGCATGCGCACAAAATCGCTGCCGGTACCGAGCGGAATGATTGCCAGGGTCGCATCACCGAGACCGCGTTCGCGGCTACCCACAATCCCGTTCACCACTTCGTTGATCGTGCCATCGCCCCCAACGGCCACCAGCGTATCGTAGCCGCGGCCAATCGCCTGGAAGGCCAGTTCGGTGGCCCCACCCCGGGCATGGGTGGTGACCAAGTCGTACGCCAGATCTGCTTCCCGCAGGGCAGCCTCAAGCGCCTCACGGCGCTGACCAGCGGCCCCACGGCCAGCAGCAGGATTAAGGATGACACAGATCTTCATCAGGTATCCTTGTTTTTAAACCGCGCACCACTGTTAAAACTCAGAAGCGCTTCCCAATTTATACTGCCATCTGCATGGCAAAATTCTTGAATAAATGCTGCTGTAAAGCGATTAACAGCCGCAGCCCAGGCTTGATCAAAATCAACTTTATGCCGAAGAGGACGATCCTGCATCACACGAAGAATGCGCACATAAAAATCCGGATCACCAGTCAATTCTTGCCAGAGCACCTGACCACTTGCTTCACGGAAAATGCGGTCGCCTGAAGGGGCGGCAACCTTCCGCCCATAGCAGTATCCCACAAGCGCATCAAACTGTTTCTGGGTTTTAAGCAGGCGACTACGTAGTGCTTTGAACTCTTGATCCTGGCGACGTTTACTTTGTGCATTAAACACGGCAGGTCCAGATTTGATAGCCACCGCTAAATGACGGCGCTCATCTTCAAGCATCACATCAACACCCTCGGCTCCACCAACCGCACCGCCTGAGACACGCTGGGCTAACGGCTCAAAAAATGCATCGCCAAAA
Organism: Oscillochloridaceae bacterium umkhey_bin13; assembly: GCA_048381555.1. Lineage (GTDB taxonomy): Bacteria > Chloroflexota > Chloroflexia > Chloroflexales > Chloroflexaceae > Viridilinea. The sequence goes on along the minus strand of JBLWKA010000003.1, from coordinate 95,817 downwards.
ATCCCCTCGTCTGATGATGACATATAGGCTTGCAGCAAAGCTTCGACGATATCACTCGCTTTTTGGAAACCAACTGCACGAAAGAGGTAGGGATTTTTGCGTTTCAACGCATCCTTCAGCTGCAGGCCATCAAGTTTCTGAATACGACGACGATAGAATCCATCTAGTAACTCGCCTACAATCTGTTCAAGCTCAGGATCAGTAAGCGCCATCTATCGTCTCCAGACGTTCGAGGTAGCGTATGAGAGTACGCCCAATGGCATAACCAAGACCTACAGGCACGGCATTCCCAATTTGGCGATAGCGCGCTGCAAGGGAACCACAAAAATGCCAGTGGTCAGGAAATTGTTGTAGGCGAGCATACTCTTGGACTGAAAGCGGGCGCAACTCTTCGGGATGACAGAGCAACGTACTTTTCTGAACCGGGCTAGTTGGTAAGGTTGGGGCTGGGCGCTCCCAACTCAGGCGACGATAGAAACCAACCTTGCCCCCACCCGATGCATAGGCCCCACCCATTGCCTCTGGAATAAGTTCAGGTGGTAATGCACGCCAATTCTCGCCAGCACGCAACAAACGTAAATACCGGAGCCGTGACTCGCTGAACGGTTGATACTCCTGTGCGTGCCCCTGAAGATCCCCTATCGCCGAGCGCAAATCACGCCAACGTTGCTGAAACAGATTCGGTTCTTGCGCATATTCACCAAGAGGCATCGTAAGCTGAAAGCCATCACGACTCCCAAGAAAGATCACTCGTTCGCGCTGTTGCGGAACCCCATAATTAGCCGCATTAACCAATTCAGCAGTCACCGTATAGCCCATTTGCTGAAAGCGTTCGCGCAAGTTCAGCATTACCGATCCCTGACGTTCATCAGGACACAGGGGTTGATGCCCATTGGTACGTTCAGCAAGCGGACGATGGCGCATCGCAGCCGAGAGAATCCCGCGCACATTTTCCATCACAAAGAAAGGTGGTCGCAACTCGGCAATAATGCGCAAGAAATCGAACATCACCTCGCCCCGCGGGTCATTGAAACTCTGACGCCGACCTGCAGTACTGAACGAAGGGCAAGGCGGACCTCCGACAATGCACACAAGATCGTCTGGGCGTACACCGGCGAACTCACACAGACGCTGACCACTCCACTCACGCACATCTTCTTCGATGACCGGAAGTTCAGAACGATTATAGCGAATTGTCGCACAGGCTGCCGGATCAACATCCAGGCAAAGGGCTGGTTGTAAACCTGCCGCCTCAAGTCCTAAATCAAGCCCCATAGCCCCACTAAAAAGCGACATATAGCGCAACGGCTTACGCAGCCGATACGCACGCGGCTCATCGTGGAGGTGTAGAGCTTTGGCGCTATTCAGCAGATAAAAACGATTCAGATGCACGACTCTAGATCACCACCCCTAGTGCATCAGCCACGGTAAAGATATCTTTGTCGCCCCGGCCCGACATGTTGACCAGAATGATCTGGTCACGGCCCATCGTCGGAGCCAGTTTGAGCGCTTCGGCGACGGCGTGGGCGCTTTCGAGAGCCGGAATAATCCCCTCCATGCGGGCACAGGTCTCGAAGGCATCCAGGGCTTCTTCGTCGTCGGCGTAGGTATAGGTGGCACGCTTGCTATCGTGCAACCAGGCGTGTTCGGGGCCAACGCTGGCATAATCCAGCCCCGCCGAAACCGAATGGGTCAGGGCGATCTGGCCGGCCTCATCCTGCAAGACATACGAATAGGTACCTTGCAACACGCCGGGACTGGCCGCCAGGAAACGTGCGGCATGATCACCCAGAATGACCCCACGCCCACCGGCCTCCACGCCACGCAGGGCAACGTCGGGATCATTGAGGAACGGGTGGAAGATCCCAATCGCATTCGAGCCACCACCAACACATGCCAGCACCAGATCGGGCAGGCGGCCTTCGGCCGCCAGGATCTGTTCACGGGCCTCGTGGCCGATCACCGACTGGAAATCACGCACCATGGTCGGGTAGGGATGCGGGCCGAGGGCTGAACCAAGCAGGTAGTAGCTTTCGGGGTTGGTGACCCAATCACGCATTGCCTCGTTGATCGCATCTTTCAGCGTGCGCGAGCCGCTATCAACCCCACGCACATCGGCCCCCAGCAGGCGCATGCGGAAGACATTGGGGCGCTGGCGGACCATATCTTCCGTGCCCATATAGACCACGCACTCCAGGCCCAACAAAGCACAGACCGTCGCGGTTGCCACGCCATGCTGGCCGGCCCCGGTTTCGGCAATAATGCGCTGCTTGCCCATGCGCTTGGCGAGCAAGCCCTGGCCAAGCGCATTGTTGATCTTATGGGCCCCAGTATGGGCCAGATCCTCACGCTTAAAATAGATCTTGGCTCCGCCACAATGGGCCGTCAGACGGGCCGCAAAGCTCAGCGGGGTTGGCCGACCAGTGTAGGTGCGCTGCAGATGGGCCAGTTCGTCCCAGAAGGTCGGGTCGGCCAGCACGCGGGCATACGCCGCTTCGAGTTCACTCACCGCAGGCATGAGCGTTTCGGGCACATAACGACCGCCATACGGACCAAAGCGCCCCGTTCCGGGGCTGGCAGCAGGTGCAGACATAAGCACGATCTTCTAGGAATAAGAAGGAATGCGGCGATGCCAGGCACCTCCGCATTCCGAGGTTAACTCCACCCAAATTTAGCCTGCAATCAGGCTCTCGTCCTTGTACTTCTCGCCCTCTTCGAGCAGCATAATCGGAATGCCATCCTCGACGGGGTAGCGGAAGCCATTGCGGCGATTCACCAGCCACTCTTTGCCACTGCCATCGGTCAGCAACTCGACCGGGCCTTTGTCGCCGGGGTCAGCCAAAATACTGAGCAGTTCGGGGCTGATGCTGCGATTGCCGGTTGTACCGGAACTGGCCGCAGGGGCCAACTCAAAGGTGTTATCCTCGCGGTACTGGCGCAGGGCGCGGGCAATCACGATCGCGATCCCAACCAGGGCAACGACCCCAAGAATCCGAAACAGAGCCTTCATCGTGTCCTCCTATCGTGTACTTCTCTTGCTGAGACGAGGGTGCAGTAAGTATGTGATCAGTTGCGCTGATCAGCCGCAGCAATTGTTTGGATACGCTACGCGGTTACATGTCTATACGACAGCAGGCCAATTATACCCGATCATCGCCATCTATGGCACCGTCTCATTTGCGCTGCAGATACATCGCCGCATCTTCGACCCAGGGTTGGGGCGTTTGCGTAGGCTCCGTCCAGACCAGTAACTGAGCCTGGGGCCGAGCAGCAGGGGCTGGATAGCTAATTTCGAGGAAGGGAAAGCGCTGTTCCTGGCGGCGCATGGTTGCCACATCGTAGATAATCTCCGTCCAGGTGCCGGTATTCACATAGGTCTGGCCTGGGCCAATCATCAGGCTGCGGGCCACATGGGTATGGCCACACACAAAGATCAGATCGTCACGATGCGCCGGTTGGCGGGCCAGTTCAATCACGGCCCGCAAGAACCGATCATTAAAGCTCCGCTGTTCGCGCTCGAATTGGCGGGTCGCTTCGATCTGCATCTGTTCGACCACCTCATCTGGTGGCTCGACCGCCTCGGCCATCCGACCCACCTGGCGCGAAAGTTCATGCTGGCGTTCGACTCGTCCCCGCCGAAAGCGAGCCACAAGTCGCCAGAAGCCACGCATGATCGGCAGACTCAGCAACCCACCGGGACCACGGCCCGTGATCGGCATCTGGTGCGGGGTCGGCCAGGCCACTACCTGAATAAAACCCGTCACACCCCGCGCCAGAAAGCGGCGCGAAGCCTGGTTGCGCAAGCGCGGCAGAGCCATCAGATACCAGAAGAAGCTCGAACTTGGTTTCACGTTGTCAACCAGCGGGGCCAGCGGCAGACTGTCTTCCTCTAGTTCGTTGATCACCTCTTTGACCAGTTGCGTGCCCCGTACCACCTCAAACGGTTCGCTGATGCCCTCGAAGCGCACAAACCGGTTCCAGCCATCAAACTGGTTGCCATGCACAATGTAGACCCGATGGCCCTGAAAGCTCAGCCCAAAGCGGAGCTGCGGGTTGTCTGGTGCAAGCCCCAACGCAGCAGCAAACTGGGCTTTCGCCGCCGGGTAGTGCAACTCGAAGTCGTGATTGCCAATCAGCACGGTCAGTTGGTGGCGTTGATCGGCCACCAAGCGTGCCAGGGCCGCAAAGACGGTTGGGTGGGCAGCCACAATCGCCGCCAGCCGGGCCGCCGCCGCCGCGTCCGAATACTCATCGTCACGCACATGGGGCAACCGCACTTGTAGAAACTCGAGCGTATCGCCCGCCAGGATCAGTTCGGTGGGTTCAGCCGCAAGCACATAATGGTCAATGAAGGCCACCAGAGCCTCATCATCGCTAAAATCATCGAGCCGATCACCCGCCCCAAGGTGCAGATCACTAAGCACAATCAGGCGGCGGTGTGGCGCAACCATGTCGGGCGTGATCGGCGGGGTGGTATAGGGCGTAGGGGCCAGTTTGATCTGGCGCAAGCGCAAAAAGAGCCAGCGGGCCCAAAAAAGCGCCAGCGCCAGGGTCAGGCTCCAGCCTACGCCCCGCGTTGTCCAACGCAGGCTCGTCTGAAGCAGGGAGGCTTGCGGCTGGGACGCAGGCGGTGCCACCTGGGGTCTTGCTGGGCGGGGCTGCCAATGCGCCCGCCAGGCCGCCCAACGGCGGTGCAACTGCTTCCGCCAACGACGGCCCTGCTGATACCACTGCCACAGCATAAAGCCGCGCCGGAGGCGGCGTACCATACGGGCCAGATTCTGCCGCCGGGAGCGACCGGTTTTAGCGGGCCGCCGCACGGGCTGCCCGAATGAACGCGGTGATCTTGGTACCATCCTTGACCCCGGTTGTCTCAACACCACTACTCACATCAACGCCTGCGGGGCGAACCTTGGCAATAGCCTCAGCCACATTCACGGGATCTAGGCCTCCGGCCAACATGATCGGCTGTTGCGCCGCCAAGATCGCCGCCCGATCCCAATCCGCGATCACGCCGCTCCCCCCATATTGACCTGGCACATGGGCATCTACCAGGGGCAGGGGTGCGGCAGGCCAGGCAGCCAAAGTCGGCGCACTGCGAGCCAGCCATGCGACCTCGGCGGCTGAGCCATCGAGGCGTACTGATTTAAGAATGGGCAGATCGAAGTGGTCGGCAGCGGCCACAGGTTCATCCCCACTGAGTTGAAGCGCATCAAGGCCAACCTGATCGGCAACCAGGCGTATAGTAGCAGGAGACGTATTCACGAACAGCCCAACGATCAAGGGTTGCGGGCCAGGGGCGGCCCGTACCGCTTCGACGAGCAGCGCCGCATCAGCGGGACTGATCTGGCGGCGGCTCGGGGCAAAAACCAGTCCAAGCAGATCGGCCCCCGCCGCCTGCGCAGCGAGGGCGTGTTCGACCATTCGTAAACCGCAAATCTTGATCAACACAACTATCAGTAGGCTGTCAACAGGATTCCTGGCACCAGATCAAGACCCAAGCTACGCTTCAGGCGCAGGGACAGCGCCACCCTCGGCCTGAACGCCAACATTTAAGGCGTAATAAACCCGTTTGCCCCGGCCACTCCGTTCGAGCACCCCCTGATTGATCGCCTGTTTGATCATCGTACGCAACTGTTCGTTGGTACGATTCAGATCATGTTCTTTACGCTTGCCGCGCAGGGTCTCGTAGATCTGTTGGAACGAGGTCGGCTTAGCAAAGCTTTGCATCACCGTCTGAAAGATCGCCCATTCTTCGGCGCTAAAGATGATCGGATCGATCACTTCAGCCGCCTCATCGTCTGCCTCGGCAGCAACTGATCCTGGCTCGACGGCGACTGGGTCGGACTCGACGGCGACTGGGTCGGACTCGACGGCGATTGGGTCGGACTCGACGGCGACTGGGTCGGACTCGGCAGGAACGGCCTCATCGGCAGGCGCAAACGCCTGATCGAAGGTCGGCGCATGTTCGGCGGCCAGCACACTCGCCAACTCATCCCAGGCCGATTCGGCGGGCGGGGGCGGTTCGAGGGCCGCCGCATCCCATGCCTCGTCGGCGGGCGGATGTGGTTCGAGAGCCGCCACATCCCAGACCGCATCAGCGGGCACAGTATCAGCCGCAGCCAGGGCGCTCACGGCAGCGTCCCAAGCCAGATCGTCACTGGTGATCGGATCATCGAGCTCAAGCAGGGGCAATTCAAGCAACTCAGCGGTTGCGGCTTCGAACGTCGTCGCATCCACAAAGAGCGCATCGGGCAGGGATGCCGCCTGCAGATCGCTGGGGAGTTGCTCTTCGAAGAGCGCGGCCAACTCAGTGGGCTGTTCGAGTTGATCAAGCAGGGCCAGATCATCATCACCAAGGGCCGGCGGCGTATAATCCGGCTCATCAAGCTCAGGCTCGTCCAGCGTCAGATCGGGACTCTCGCTCGGGGCCGCGCTAGAGCCCTGACCGCGGCGCGAGCGACGGCGACGGCGGCGGGCAGTCGGTCCACCATCACCATTCGCCTCATCACGCGAAGCAGCGGTCTCTTTGCGACCATTGGGCGTGGTCGTGACAACCACATCAAGCACTGGTTCGACGGGGGCCGACTCATCGGTCAGCGCCGCAGCGAACTGCGAGAGCTTAAAGGGATCCTCACCGGGCAGAAAGACCTCGTTCACCGTCCCATTGGTAAAGATCTGTACCTTGCCGCGCTTTTCGGCATCAAGCACAAAATCCTTAAACTTGGTAAAGGGGCGGCCATTCAGATCGCGGTAGCGGCTCTCCTTGAAATCGCCACCCAACAACTCCTTCATCACCAGTTTAATCGAGCCGAGGGTCGAGACATAGCCACGCTTGCGCACCAGATGGATGGCCTCGACCAGAATCGTATAGATATCGGGTTCGGCGGGCGGCGGCGGGGTCGGGGCAGGGGTTGGTGGCACCGGCACGGAGGCTGAGGGCGCAACTGGTTCACGGTCGCGTTCGCGGACGGGAGCCTCGTAGGTAGCGGGATCGAGGCCGCGATTCAGTTCGCTGGGGCGATTGGCAATCGCGGTAGCCGCTGCCGAGCCACCGGACTGCTTGCCAACCAATTGCTCGTAAAAGACAAACTCATCGGCGCTCTGGGCCAAGTGGGTACTGGCGGCCCCACCAATCCCAATAATATAGACCTCTTTGCCCTGTTGGCGAATACTATTGACCAGCGGAATAAAATCGCGGTCGCCGGTCACCAACACAAAACGGCTAATATTCGGATTGGTAAACAGGGTTTTCATCGCGTCGATACACAGATTCATATCAACGCTATTCTTGATCGCCCGTCCGGTGCGGCCCATATCCTTATCGTAATAATAGGTCGCCACATAGATCGGTTCGATCGCATTGGCATACAAAGCACTCGTCACCCGGGGATAACGATACCAGTCGGCATAAGCCCGCGAAATAACTACCCGTCCGAGATCGCCACAGCGATCCATAATCGCTTCAAAATTCGGATTGGCGTTCAGCTTATCACGAACACTTACATAGACGTTTTCGAAGTCAATAAAGACTGCAACGTCGGCACGCCTCTGCTCATACATTGGTTGTCGATCTGCTCCTGTTGTGGTAGAAGGGGGGGTAAGGCGAGGAGGCGCAGGGGGATACCTCGGGGCGTGCAGGGGGAACAGCCTTGGGGGACAGGCGTCGCAGGGGGCTCGACGCGGCTGGGGGCGGGCGGAGCGCGATGACCATCCACACAGGGGGGCGGCACTGCCGCCAGTCGTCGCACGAGGGTACGCCACCAAAACACAGGGCTGGTCCGGAAGCGGAGCGCCGGAAATCTCCCTGGGGCTACCTCATAATACGGATCCATCCAGATAAAACACGCTACGGTGGCGCGTGGACACGTAATCGCCAACGCACCGCTACTATAGCATCAGGGCGGCATCTATGCAAGACGAGGATCGCTGGCACAAACGACCGTATTCCGACCGGCGTGTTTTGCAGCATAGAGCGCCTGATCAGCTTGGGCCAGCAGGGCCTGCCCAGTTCCCACAGTCGGCTCCAACAGGGCAACCCCAAAACTTGCCGTAACCTCACGATGGGGGAAGTTTGCCGCAACCAGGGCCACGCGGCAGCGGTTAGCCAGATGCATGGCCCCTTCGAGATCAGTATTCGGCAGGATCATGGCAAACTCTTCGCTACCATAGCGGGCCACCAGATCGGTCGCACGAGCCATTGTGACTAACAGTTGGGCCACCTGACGTAGCACCAGATCCCCACTGGGGTGACCAAAACTATCGTTGTAGGGCTTAAACTCATCCACATCAAGCAGGAGCAGGGCCAGGGGTAGTTGGCGCTCATGGGCCAGGGCCGCTTCGGCTTCAAGGTGTTCAAGGAAGGCCCGTTTATTCATAATCCCGGTCAAGCCATCAGTGGTTGCCAAGACCGTGAGCGCAGCATTATGGCCTTCGAGTTGCTGGGTATACGATTTGTACTGGGTGATATCTACAAATGAACAGGCGACACCCTGGGGCGTCGGATCGTCGGGGTAGTGCAGCGGGTGGCAATTGATCACAATCCAGGTTACCTGTCCATCGGGCATGTGCAACCCCATCACCACCCCTTTGTGGGGTTGACCGGTGCGCAAGGTCTGCATCGCAGGATGTTCTTCACCGGGAAACGGGCTACCGTCTTCACGAATCGCATGCCAGCGCGGATCGATACTGGTGCGCCCTAACAGTTGATCACTCGAAAGGCCCAGAATCCGTTCGGCACTGGCATTATGCGAATGAATCATGCCGCTCGTATCTTGTACCACTACCCCTTCCGAGAGCGTTGCAATCACGGCAGCAAAGCGGGCTTCGCTGAGCCGCAACTCATCCTCGATCGCTTGTTGGTGCAATAAGGCTTCACTGAGTTGCACCGAGGTAAGTTCGCGTTCGGCAAGAGCGGCAAAATCACAGAGTTGAGCCAATTCGGTCGCACTCAAGTTGCGTGGCAGCGCGTCGGAGATGCAGAGCGTGCCCATGGCATAGCCTTCGACGCTGCGCAGCGGCACACCCGCATAGAAACGCAAGTGCAACGCACCAGTCACTAAGGGGTTGCCACAAAAACGCACATCTTCATCGGCGACGGCAACTAGCAACGGATCGTTGGACAAGATGGTATGCGCACAAAACGAGTACTCGCGGGGGAGTTCACGTGAATCCCCCACCAAACCGGTGGCAGCTTTGGTCCACTAGCGCTCGGCATCAATCAGATTGATCGCCGCAATCGAGACCCCAAAATGGGCGGCCACCAAGCGGGTAATCCGGTCAAAGCGTTCTTCGGCAGGCGTATCCAGAATACGCAGACTCAGCAGCGTTGCCAAACGCTGGGCCTCATTGATCGGTTTAGCGGCGGCTGTCATGATACCCTCCGCAACACACGCATAGTCGGTATAAGGTATTATGCCACGCGCTCACAACTCACGCAGCACCCAACCATAGGCGGTCAGGCGGGCACGCAGTTCGCGCAGACTGATCTGGCGGCGAGCATAAGCCAGCCATGCCAGTAGGCTTAAGCGCAGCATGCCAAGCCGCACAATGGTGCGATGGGCGCTGAGGCGCCAGGCCGGGCCACGTTCGGCGGCAAACTGGGCGCGACTCTGCCAGAGTGCCGCAAACATGCGCGTACGCACCTGACTGGTCGCCGCGCCACCGACATGGGTGACGCGGGCGGCGGGTTGCTGCCAGATCGCCCAGCGTGCCTGCCGAATGCGCCAACACCAGGCCACTTCTTCGCTGTACATGAAATAGCGCTCATCAAACAGACCGACCTGATCAAGCACGGCACGGCGCACCAGCATACAGGCCCCCAGCGGATGATCGATTGCAAAGGGTTGGTCACCCTGCTCTTGGGGATAACGCCCGTGCCACCATGAGCCGTACAAGCGCCCCGGCAACACCTCGCCGGGTGGAAAAAGATCGAGCGTATCCATCAACAGGGTTGGAAAACGAAAGGCCGACGGCTGAAGCGAGCCATCAGGATTGAGCAGGCGCGGCCCGACCATGCCAACCCGTGGATGGGCCGCAAGAAAAGCGACCATCGCTTCGATCGCACCCGGATGCACCACCGTATCGGGGTTGAGCAGCAACAGATAGGCGGGCCACGGCGCTAGGTAACGCAGCCCTGCATTATTGCCAGCCGCAAAGCCCTGGTTCCGATCAAGCGCGAGCAGTTCGACCTCGGGGAAGTCACGGCGCACCATAGCGGGCGTCCCATCGTGCGAGGCGTTGTCGACCACGACGATGTGGAGGGGCAGGGTACAGGCGCGCAACGAGTCCAGACAAGCCTGGAGCAGGGTTTTGGTGTTGTAGCTAACGATCACTACTGCGATGGAACAAGGAGACATACGATTTTAGATCTTAGGCGTCGTTCAAATGAGCTTGACAGCCCAACCGCCGGGCTGAAGCCCTTGCTGATACACCAAGCCCTGCGGGCTCATCAGAACCTAGTTTGCTGGCAGCCCGCAGGGCTTCAGGTCTCAGGCAGGGCTTTAGCCCGACGCAATGAGGGAGCGGCATTGTTATGTTGAATTGGCCGTTTTTGAACGATGCCTTTTGGCTTTTGGATTGACGTTGCCGCGATTGTAGCGGCGAAGGTCCAATGCTGCAACTGGCGTGCGCTACCCGTCCCGAGGGCTGGTACAATACAAACTCTATGCTAGCCTCCGCAACATACCAGGTAATCCCATGCTCAACTTTGCAATTGATCTTGCCCTGCGCGCCGGAGCGGTGCTGCGGGCGCATCAAGCTCACGAACGCATCACCGAGGCCAAGGGTCATGCTGATGTGGTGACCGACGCTGACCGGGCCAGCGAAGCGCTGATTGTGGCAGCCCTGCGCGAACGTTTTCCCGATCATGCGATTATGGCCGAAGAAGGTGGGGGCGGCGCAGGAGCGGGGGAGTATCAATGGCTGGTTGACCCCCTCGATGGCACGCTCAACTATTTGCATGGCAACCCTGTGTTTAGTGTCTCGCTCGGCTTGGTTCGGGCGGGTGAGTTGCATCTGGGGGTAGTCTACGATCCCAGCCGCGACGAACTGTTTGCGGCTGAGCGGGGCGGAGGAGCACGCCTGAATGGGCGCTTGTTACGGGTCTCGCGGATCGAAGGATTGGCCCAGGCACTGTTGACAACCGGCTTCCCCTACAACCGTTTTAGTCAGCCCGACAACAATCTGCGCGAGCACAATCATCTGCTGCTGAAGGCCCAGGATATTCGCCGCCCCGGTTCAGCCGCGCTTGATCTGTGTTATGTTGCCGCCGGACGTACCGACGCCCATTGGGAGCTTGGGCTGAGTCCATGGGATGTGGCGGCGGGGGCGTTGATCGTGCTTGAAGCTGGCGGCACCGTCACCAATTGGCAGGATCAGCCCTGGCATCCTGGCGATCCCCGCATCGTTGCCTCGAACGGTGGTATTCACGACGAACTGCTGCGTGAACTCGCGGCCGCCGCAAGTTGAGGCGGCTGTAGCTGCTAATTGTTTAACACAAAACCGTAATGGCGCAGAGCTTGCTTGATCACGTAGCTGAAGGCAGCCGAGCCTGTCGCTAGCCCGATTACAAGAAACCCTATCTATGGCCTATTACATCCGCGAAGAACTCGGGTCGTCTCCACTGCTCAGTTCGCGTCGGCCAACCATCAATGAGTTCTTTCTTTCCAGTTATACGCTAAGCATCTACCAGGGCTGCGAACTGGGCTGCCCATATTGCGATAGCTGGCTGTACCGTGACCGGCCCCTAAATGAGACGATCAGTGTGCCGGTTGATCTGCCCCAGCACCTCGCCAGCGAACTCGAAACAGTGGATCGCGGTGACCTGATTGCGATCACGGCCTTGAGTGATCCGTACCAACCCGCCGAACAGAGCTACCGCCTGACCCGTCAGACGCTTCAGGTACTGGCTGAACGGGGCCAACCGACGCTCATCCTTACCAAGAGTCCCAGCGTGCTTGAGGATCTGGCCTTATTACAACGCATCAACGAGCAAAGTTTGGCCGTTGTGATGACAACCCTGATCACGGTTGACCCACACCTGGCGGCTCGGCTCGAAGGCAAAGCGCCACTCCCGGCCATGCGGCTCGAAATGCTGGCCGAACTGAAGCGGGCCGGGGTGCCAGTAGGCGTAGCCCTTGTGCCGGTTATGCCCTACGTCAATGATGCCGACAGTGCGATCCGGGCGACGTTGCGGGCCTGTGCCAACGCCGGGGTTGACTTTGTGGTCTGGGATTATCTCCACATCACCAATGAACGGCACCGGGCACGCATCAACGAAATTCTGGCCCGGGTTGGTTCATACCCGGTCAGTTATTATCGCGAAGTGTACCAAGGTCAGGCGCTGGTTAATCCACGCTACCGCCAGGATCGAGACACCGAGATCCTGACCCGCTGTGACGGTCTCGGCCTAGAGATCCGTGCGCCGCAGCGCATCTTCGCCGGCAAACTAGCCCCACGTAACGAAGCGGCCTTATTGCTCAAACATGCCGCCTTCCGTAACCGCATCAGTGGCCGTGAACGGGTCGCCAGTATCGAGCGCCAATTGGCGGACCAGGTCTACCAGGGGCAGATCGACCCGGCAGCGCTGCGCCAGAGTCCCCTCTTTCCCCAGTTGCGTGAACTGTTGGGAATCTAAAAGTTGACGATATAGTAGTCTAGCCACCGCACGTCATACGGATTCGGGCACGCCAGTTCGCAAAAAACGATCTACAAAGCTGTACCTAGAAGTCATGGCTTCACGACCTACTGTAAGAAGACTGATGAAACCGGCAAGAAGTGGAAGCAGGATAGCTACAATAGCACCACTGCGCATGACGATGATCAGGGCGACGGGTTGATCACGGTCATTCCGACGACAACCAGCTACCCGGCGCCGGCGGGCGGTACGTTTGTCCATCTCTTCGAGTGGCCCTGGGCCGATGGGCCAAAGAATGCACTTTCCTGGCCCAGAAGAGCTACACGGCGGGCTTCCGGCTGGAACGTGGCCTCACCGCCAATCCCGCCGCTGCGCTACCAAGCGCCAGCCATGGTATACTGGCACAGCTTTTGCGTTGGACTCGTGCATTAAGGAGCATGACAGTGGAGATTGCGCTCTATCTGGCGATTATTGTAATTAGTGTGGTGCTGATTGCGCTCGTTGTGATCCAGGCTCGCTCGCCCGGGATGGCCAACCGCGATACCAGTTCGGTCTACCGCACCCGTCGCGGCCTCGAAAAGACCCTCCATCAGGCGACGATTGCGCTTGGTATCAGCTTCCTGGTGCTGGCGCTGATCACCAGCCTGCCGATCTTCTCGTAACGACGATCATTTCCTATGGCGCGACGGATTCGTTGGCAGTTGGTGATTGCCGCCTTCAGTGCCCTGCTGATCGCGGGCCTACTCGGGCGGCTGGCCCTCCGTACAACCTCGTTGGACAGCCCCCTCGCTGGTGGGGTGCTGACCGAAGCGGTTGTGGGTGCGCCCCAACTGCTCATCCCTCTCTTGAATGATCCCCTGGCCGATCCGGTCGGGCGCGATCTGATCAATCTCGTCTTTGATGGGTTGGTACGGGTTGGGGCCGATGGCCTGATCGAACCGGCCCTCGCCAGCTATCAGGTTGATCCCACCGGCACAACCTACATCTTTACCCTGCGCCGCGACGCACGCTGGCACGACGGTCAACCCGTTACCGCCGCTGATGTGGTCTTTACCCTGCGCACCCTGCAACTGCTGGCACAACCCGGCGACCCGTTGCTCGCTGATGCCTGGGCACCCCAACTAATCGACCGGCTTGACGATTTTACGATCCGGGTCACCCTGGCTGAACCAGTCGCCTCGTTTCCCAATCTGGCCCGGGTGCCTATTCTGCCCGCCCATCTGCTCGCCGCGACCCCGCCTGAGCAGTGGCCCGACCTGCCGTTCGCCACTCAGCCGATTGGCACTGGCCCCTTCCGGCTGGTTGAACTGCGCGAGGACGGTGTCAGCCTCGTTGCCAATGAAACCCATTTCAATGGCCGCCCCTTCCTTGATCGGCTCGAAGTGCGCTTCCTGGCCTCGGCCGAAGCCGCCCAAGCTGCCCTGCTGCGGGGAAGTGTGATGGCCTTCGGCGAACGGCTTGGGCCGAACGCCCTCAACCCAAACCTGCCCGCCAATCTGCGCAGTAGCGCCGTGCCCCTCGATGAGTATGCAACGCTGAGTTTTAATCTGCGGGGCGACCCCTTCGCCGAGCAACCCCTGCGCCGCGCCCTGGCTCACGGCCTCAATAAAGAAGCCTTGGTCGAACGAGCCATGAACGGCAATGCCGCCCCCCTCGACACCCCGATCCTGCCCGGCTCGTGGGCCTTTGACCCCGAAGTGACCTGGTATGCCCCCGATCAGGCCACCGCCACCCGCCTGCTCGGTGAATTAGGTTGGCAACCCGAACCCGATGGCGTGCGCTCACGCCAGGGCCAGCGGCTCCAGTTCGATCTCCTCGTAGACGCTGAACCACGTCGCCGCGCTGCCGCCACCGAGATCGCCCGCCAATGGGCCGAACTTGGGGTGGTTGCGAATGTCATCGAACTTAGTGGCCCCGACCTCCAGGCCCGCCTGCGCAGCGGCGATTTTGCCGTGGCCCTCCACGCCTGGTCACGGATCGGCCCCGACCCCGACGTCTTTGCACTCTGGCACTCGCAAAGCGCCCTGAATTATGCTGGCCTGAATGATCCCCAACTCGATAACCTGCTGATCACGGCCCGCCAAGAGACCGAATTGGCGGCCCGTAGCGCCGATTATGCCGCTTTCCAGCGCCGTTGGGTCGAACTCGTGCCCGCGATCAGCCTCTATCAGCCGCTTTTTGCCTTCAGCGCCGATCGCCAACTCGGTGGGCTCGGTCTGGATGATCCTGCCAGCGCCATGAACGCGCTCCTCTTTGGCCCCGAAGATCGGTACCGCACCGTGGCCCGTTGGTATACCGCTAGCTACCGCGAGATCCAGGGCGAAGTGAGGTAAGCTTGTTGCCTTCGGCAGTGGGATGGGGTGCGGCTACGCCGCACCCCACGGTTTTTTGGTATGGTTTGGCGGCTTTGCCGCCAAACCATACCACAACCCGGGGCGCACCCAAGAAGTGTGACGTAACGTCTTGCATGCGCGGGCGACCCGGCGTGGTCGCCCGGGGCAGCCACGCGGGCTGCCCCTACGCGGAAGCGGGCCGCCACGGGGACGAAGCGGGCCGCCACGGGGACGAAGCGAATTCGCCAGCGGTATCGAGTTTACATCACACCCGTGCCCAATGACATTGCGGTACAATGGGGAGGGGAGCCGAACCGCACCAAAATGCATTATTTGGCGATCTCCCCCCTCCCCCCCGTGAGGGGGAGGGGGCAGGGGGGGTGGGGGGCGAACGGGATGTGCCAACTTTCTGAAACAGCACATCCAAAATCCAAAATGGAAATACAGGGCCTGCAACTGGTCGTCCGTGGCATCGTGCAAGGGGTCGGCTTCCGGCCCTTTGTCTACGGGCTGGCCTTGCGCCTAGGCCTGGTCGGTACGGTGTGCAACGATAGCACCGGGGTGACAATCGAGCTCGAAGGCCCAACGGCGGCCCTCGAAGCCTTTGTGACCGCGCTACAAAACGAAGCCCCGCCCCTTGCTCGCATTGATACAATCGAGCGCACCCCGCTTGAACTCCAAGGCTTCCAAGGCTTCCAGATTACCCATAGTGTCGCACGGCACGAACGTAACACCCTGATCGCCCCAGATAGTGCCACCTGCCCCGCTTGTCTGCGCGAACTGTTTGACCCAACCGACCGCCGCTTCGGCTACCCGTTTATCAACTGTACCAATTGTGGCCCACGCTTCACGATTGTGCAGGACGTTCCCTACGACCGCGAGCGCACCACCATGCGCGATTTTCCGCTCTGCCCGGCCTGTCGCAGCGAGTACGACGATCCCCTCAATCGGCGCTTTCATGCCCAACCCAATGCCTGCCCCAGCTGTGGCCCTTGCCTGAACTGGGAAACAACTGGTGCGTGTGGGCTTGATCCCGCCCTTCCGCCCCTCGCAGCCGCCGCCCAGGCCCTCGCGAACGGCTTGATCATCGCGCTCAAAGGACTCGGTGGCTATCACCTGGCCTGCGATGCCAACAATCCAGTAGCGGTGGCCCAGTTGCGCCAGCGCAAACACCGCGAAGCCAAACCCTTCGCCCTGATGGTCGCTGACCTGGCTGCGGCCCGCCAACTCTGTCTGATCAGCCCCGCCGAAGCCGCAATGCTCACCTCGCCGCGCCGTCCGATCCTGCTGCTGACGCAGCGTCCCGACGTGCAACTCGCCCCCGCCATCGCCCCCGGTCATACGACCCTCGGTCTGATGCTGCCCTATACGCCCCTGCATAGCCTGTTGCTGGCTGCCTTTAGTCAGCACTGCCCCACTGCCGCGCCACCAGTTCTGGTGATGACCAGCGGCAACCTCAGCGACGAGCCAATCGCTTATCAGGATGCCGACGCCCAAACGCGCCTCGCCCCCCTGGTTGATGGGCTGCTCAGCCATAATCGGCCCATCCAGATGCGCTGCGACGATAGTGTGGCCCGTTATGTCGCCGGGGGCGAACAACTCCTGCGCCGTTCACGCGGCTACGCCCCCGAACCGCTGCGCCTCGGCCTCCGTGCCACCCAGCCGATTCTTGCGGTAGGCGGCCATCAGAAAAATACGATCTGTCTGCTCCGTGACGATCAAGCCGTGCTGAGCCAGCATATCGGCGATCTCGAGAACCTCGAAACCCTGCACTCGTTCCACCAGGCGATCAACCATTTGCAGCAACTCTTTGCGATCACACCCACTGCCGTCGCTTACGATCTGCATCCCGCCTACCTGGCAACGCAGGCCGCCCTGGCCCTCGATCTGCCCCACAAGATCGGGGTGCAGCACCATCACGCCCATCTCGCCAGTGTGTTGGCCGAACATGGTCTGGCTGGCCCGGTGATCGGGGTTGCCGCTGACGGTACCGGTTACGGCCCCGATGACGCGATCTGGGGCGGCGAAATCATGGTCGCCGATCTCAGGAGCTATACGCGGGTTGGGCACCTCGCCTATGTCCCCCTGCTTGGCGGAGCCGCTGCGGTGCGCCAACCCTGGCGCATGGCCCTTGCCTATCTGCGCCAGACCTATGGCAGCCAGGTTGCTCAACTTGGGCTGCCTATGTTGGATCAGATCGATCCCGTGCAATTAGGCGTCGTGCAACGCATGGCCGAGCGCAACCTGAACAGCCCGCCAACTTCAAGTACTGGTCGCCTCTTTGATGCCGTTGCGGCCCTCTTGGGTCTACACCAAACAGTGCGCTACGAGGGTCAAGCCGCCATCACCCTCGAACAGATTGCCCTCCCTGATCGGCCAGCCTACCCCTTCACACTGCGCCCTGGTGCGCCCTTTCAGCTTGATTTTGCCCCCACCATCCAGGCTATCGTCGCCGATCTCCAAGCCCACCGCCCCGTTGGCATGATCGCCGGTCGCTTCCATGCCACCGTTGCCAACGCCTTCCACCACGCCTGTCAACAGGTACGAGCCAATACCGGCCTGACCGCCGTTGCCCTCAGTGGAGGGGTGTTCCAGAATTATCGCTTGCTGAGCCAACTCGTCAGCCTGCTCGAAGCGGATGGGTTCACCGTGCTGCTCAACCGGCGGGTTCCACCCAATGATGGCGGGATAGCCCTTGGGCAGGCCGCTGTAGCCGCCATGCAACTGCGTACAAACGAAAGAGGCACCCCCCATGCGCCCTGACGAGTTCATCAGCCGTCGTAGCCCCGAATGGGAACGCCTCACTCAATTGATCGAACGTGCCGGGGCCGACCTGGGTAGCTTAAGCACCTCCGAACTACGCGAACTCGGGCGGCTCTATCGGCGGGCTGCCGCTGATCTTGCCGTGGCCCGCCGTGACTTGCCCGATCACCCGGTGGTCACCTTTCTGAACAGTCTGGTCGCCCGCGGGCACGGGGCGCTCTACCGCGAAACGGGCACCAACGGCGCGGCCCGCTTACGCCGCTTCTTCAGCGCCGACTTCCCACAAACCTTTCGTGCCACCTGGCCCGCCACGCTCGCTGCTTTTTTGATGTTTATCCTGCCCGCCCTGGCTGGCTACCTGATCACCCTCGATGATCCTGGCATGGCCGGGGTCCTCTTGCCCGGAACTGACCCCATCGTAGCCGAGATCCAGGCCGGGAACGAGTGGTGGCTCCGCATCAACGACGGGCGCTCACAGGCGTCGGCCGAAATTATGACCAATAACATTGGGGTTGCCTTCCGGGTCTTTGCCGGCGGGGTGACCCTCGGCCTCTACACGCTCTACATTCTGGCGCTCAATGGTCTGTTATTGGGGATTATCGCCGGAGCCGCCCAACGCTTCGATTTTGCGGCCAATCTCTGGGGCTTCGTCGCCGCCCATGGCGTGGTCGAACTCAGTGTAATCTTTATTGCGGGCGGGGCTGGATTGCAACTTGGCTGGGCGATCTTGCGCCCCGGCACTCTGACTCGTCGCGCCGCCCTGGTGGTCGCCGCCCGCCGTGCCCTCTTGCTGATCCTGGGTTGTGTGCCCCTTCTGGTGCTGGCGGGCCTGATCGAAGCATTTATTTCGCCCTCGGACTTGCCCGTGGCAATCAAACTGGCCGTCGCCTTGCTCAGCGGTCTGGCCCTAGCCGTCTACTTGCTTGGGGTCGGACATCCAACTGATCAGAGGGAAATTCGCACTTGACCGTTGCGCCTCTCCTATTCCGACAGCAGACGCAGCCCCTCGATCACAACGATCCCGCCATCGCCAAGTCCAACCGGGTCAAAACGCAAACCCGTAACCAGCCCTTCCCAACCGGGAACATCCTGCATCATCAGACGATAGGTCTGCATTTCCGAGCCAGGTTCGAGCGTGAACCGCACCGAACGGGCTTCGTCCGTGCGGCCCTGCGTATCCAGAAAAAAGAGTTGCGCATCGCGGGCCGCCGTCGTTGTAGCCAGGCGCACCTCGATAACAGCTACCTGGGCCGCATCAATCTGGAAGGGCGGGCTAATCAAGGCCGGATCCACCCCCGGAATCAAGGCCCAGCCCGCCAGCGGGCTTTCGGTCGGGGTTGCATTCAAGGCCTGCCACCCCCAACGCGAGCGCCGAAAATCCCAACCCGGCCCATCCGCCAGACTCTGGGTCGACGGGAGCAACCAGTAGCCCGGCAAGGGCAGTGCGGTTACGATTGTCGTCGCTCGAGCCAGCCGCTCGAAACAGGCGGCCACCTCATCAGGTGTCAAGCCATAACGTTCGGCAGGCGTGGGCGGTTCACCCGGCGGGGCAAGGGGCGGGCGGCGGGCCTCATCAGCGATGCGTACTGCATAACCGCTGGCGAGGGCCGTACCAATCTTGGCCCGCAACAAAGCACAGGCGGCTGGCCAAGCTCCATTCGTTGCTGTCATCGTCTGACTGAGCGAGGTCACATTCACGCGATCTTCATAGAAGGGCAGATAGAGTTCAACCACACTATCTGGCGCAATGATCAGATCGCCCGGCGCACTACCCGCCGCCAACAACCCGGCCACCAGGCGTTGGCGGTCGCGGTCAGCATCACCCTGCGCCCGAATCGTCGCCGTATTCAGCCCAAGCATCAGGAACACACAGGCTAACAACGTACCCATGGCAAGCTGGCGACGCTGGTTTTGACTGCCATGGGCTGCCAGAGTCACCAGTAAATAGAGAGGCGGCAAGCTGGCAATCCAGAACTCGATATTATCAGGCTCCCACCACAGAAAGAAAGCACCATAGATCGCCAACCAACTAATACAGATCACCACCAGGCCCCGCGGTGCCGCCACCAGGCCCCGCGCACAGACCAGCAGCACCCCCAGCAGCACGAACCCCAGCAACGCCCCCCCCGGCTGAGCAACCGTCGCGCTGAGGCCACGCCCCAGACTAACCAGTTTCGAGCTATCAACCGCCCCACCCCAGAACCCAGTCGTGGTATAACCTGCGGCCCAGCGGAACAGTTCTTCCCAACTCCGGAAGCCACTAATGCCAAGCCCAACCCCCAGGTAGGCGATCCCCACCACCAGCGCCAGCGGCAAGCCATAGGCAAGCAGCAGCAACCACGGACGCCCAAAACCCCGGCGCAGCACCAACCCCAAGACCAGCAGCGCCGGGCCACTCAGCAGCACATTGGTCTGGTGAAACAAGACCGCCCCGCCCTGCACCAGTCCCAGCGCCACTGCCAGACCCAACGACGGACGACGCAGCAAGGCCAGCATCAACCAAAGTGCAGCGATTAGCAACGTGGCTGCAATCGTATAAACTTCGACCTCAACCGCATAGTACCAATAGGCGTAACTTGCCCCCAGCAACAGGGCCGCCAGTGCCCCTGGCTGCCAGGCCGAGCCAGGCACGCGGCGGAGGCGAGCCGTCCAGGCCACCAGCAGCCCAAACAGGCCCACGCCAACGGCTCCTGCTACGGCATTGGCAACTTGAAGCAAGCGTTCCGAGCTACCTTGCCAGCCTACGGCAACCGCTAGGGCCTTAATAGTCGCCCCAAGAGGCCCATAGGCCAGATGGTGGGGATGAAACAGTTCCTGCCACGGCTTGCGATCAACGTCCAGAATATACGAAAGTGCATCGTAGGTGTGGACGCTGGTCAAGGTCGCCAGGTAAAGCACCAGGAAACCAAGGGCCAGGGCCGGAATGATCAAACGCTCGCGCATAGCATCATACTACGCCAGCGGCTCGATCAGCAGTTGATCGCCCAAGGCTGTCGCCGTCGCCGCAATCGTGCCAGCGGGGAGCTCAACCACATACCGGGCCCGCCATGCCCCGGCAAACGGGCGATTCGGGGCCATCGCAACCGTCAGCCCCACCACCCGATGCTGGGCATCAGCGAAGACTACATCGATCGGAAAGCGCATAAAGAAACTATGCACACTCGAACAGGGATCGATCAACAAGCCTTCACCGGGAGCCAAGCCCGGATGGCCCATCAGACCCTTGCCCCGGGCCAGGAAGCTGCGTGCTTCGGCACACGAATCGGCAAGCATCGTTCCTCGTGTTTGATTAATAACCCGTACTGTCACGCGTTAACTACCGAAGGCTGAAATCAACTTCGGCACCGCTGGCCCAAGAATAACCACAAACAGCGCAGGGAAGATCAAGAAGACCATTGGGAAGAGCATCTTCACCGGAGCCTGCTGGGCCTGCGCTTCAGCCCGTTGGCGGCGCTTCACCCGCATCTGGTCAGCTTGCAGACGCAAAATCTTCGACATCGAAACACCAAGCTGGTCGGCCTGAATGATCGCAGCCGTAAAGGTCTGCACATCTTCAACCCCGGTCCGCTGGGCCAGATCACGCAGCGCATCACGCCGCGAACGACCCAACCGAACATCCGACAAGACCCGCTTAAACTCACGGCTCAGTTCATCGTCCCACTTCTGGGTCACCCGTTGCAGTGCAAGGTCAAACGCCAGACCGGCTTCCACGCTGATACAGAGCAGATCCAGCGCATCGGGGAGGGCCTTCTGGATGGAATGCTGACGCCCCTTAATCTGGCGTCCCAGCCACATCACCGGCATCATATAACCGAGCACAAACCCAAGCGCACTATACATCAGCGCCTGACCCAACTCCATGGTGCGCATCGTCACCAGTGTAATGATGACACCGATAACCAATGCCAGCACTACCCGCAAACCGACAAACATCGAAGGCGTAATCCCACCGGGGTTACCCGCCATCTGAAGATTCGTCTTCAGCCGTTCGGCGCTCTGTTTCGGGCCATACTTACCCAGCGTATCGAGCGCCGTCTTCAGGATGGGCACAATCACCCGTTGATAAAACGGCTGCTGGAGTTCAAGTTCTTCGAGCGTCATTGCGCTCTCGGTAAACTCGCTCAGGCGCTCGCTAATCACATCAGGCTGGCGCGCCCGCACCAAACCGAAGACGAGCAAACCAACCCCTGCCATCACAATCAAGCCAAACAGCATGATCATTGGGCTCATGCTACACCTCGATATCCATAATCTTCATAATTGAAAAGAACCCGATCACAATCATCGTGAGTGATGCCACAGGGAGGCAGCACCAAGCCTCAGGGGGCATGCCAAACGTAAAAATTGGAGCCATATAGTTCGGATTGACGACCGAAATAAAGATCGCCAAGCCCACTGGCAGCCCGGTAATCACCCATGCCGAGATGCGGCCCTGTGCCGTCAGGGTATTGATCTCACCTTTGATCCGCACCCGTTCACGGATGGTATGCCCGATCGTATCCAGGATCTGGGCCAGATTACCACCCACCTCCATCTGAATGTTTACCGCTGTAATCAGCAGATCAAGGTCTTCGGAGGGCACGCGGCGTTGCAAATTACCAAGCGCTTCTTCGGTAGAACGTCCAAGACCCACTTCTTGCACCACGCGGCGGAACTCAACATTCACCGGATAGGGGGCCTCTTTGGCAACCAGATCGAGGGTCATCAAGAAGCTATAGCCACCACGCAATGCATTCGACATCATAGTGATGGTATCACCGAGCTGGTTATTAAACGCGGTCAGGCGGCTCTTGGCCCGATAGCCCAGATACATATTCGGCATAAACGAGAAGATCACCGCCCCAATCAGAGCCGAAGCAAACATTGCGGCCGGACTAGCCCGTCCGACAAACGCACCGGCCGCCGCCCCAACCAGGGCCATACCCATTTTTGCCAGATAGAACTCGGCTACAGTCAACTTCACATCAGCGCGGGCCAGATCGCGTCCGATGTTGCTACCTTGCTTACTCTTGGAAACAACCTTGTCGATCCGCTCGAGCGCTTCACGCGGATTTGCCGCCGGCTGGGCAGCATCAGCTGCGCCGGTGAACTCGTTTAGGCGCTGTGCCACCGTATCACCCTGGGAACGGCGCAGCACCACGACCACAACCGCGATCAGGAGGATCAGCAAGATCACGCCCGCAAGCACGATCGGCATCATCTGAGGGGAAAGCAGTCGATCCATGCTCAGGTTCTCGTCCTAGAAACTAAAGCGGTCACCCGCACCGAAGATATTCGACGGCAGATAGATATTCATCGTTTCGAACTTCTCGATGAAGCGTGGGCGTACGCCGGTTGGCCGCAGCATCCCAATAATCTTGCCTTTTTCGTCCATACCGGTCTGCTCAAAGACAAAAATATCCTGCATCACCACCACGTCGCCCTCCATGCCCGACACCTCGGTAATCTGGGTCACTTTGCGTGAACCATCCTTAAGGCGCGACTGTTGGACGAGCAGTTGCACTGCCGAAACAATCTGTTCACGAATGGCCCGAGCGGGCAGATCCATACCTGCCATCAAGCACATTGTCTCGATCCGGCCAATCGAGTCCTTGGGTGTATTGGCGTGAATGGTAGTCATCGAGCCATCATGGCCGGTATTCATGGCCTGAAGCATGTCCAGCGTTTCGCCGCCACGGCACTCACCGACAATAATACGCTCTGGACGCATACGCAGACAGTTAATCACGAGATCGCGAATCGTCACCTCACCGCGCCCCTCAACGTTAGGGGGACGTGATTCAAGGCTAACCACGTGATCCTGGCGCAACTGCAGTTCGGCGGCATTTTCAACCGTAATAATGCGCTCATCATCAGGAATAAACGACGAAAGCACATTCAGCAAGGTCGTTTTGCCGGAACCGGTACCACCTGCCACCACAATATTCGTCCGGGCCTTCACACACGCCCCCAGGAAATCGGCCATTTCCTGGCTCATCGAGCCATAACGCACCAGATCATTGATCGAAAGCTGATCCTTACGGAATTTACGAATAGTAACCGTTGGTCCATTCAGGGCTAGCGGGCGAATAATGGCATTCACACGCGAACCGTCTTTCAGACGGGCGTCCACCATGGGCGAAGATTCGTCCACACGGCGACCGAGCGGGGCCACAATCCGGTCAATGATCCGCATCACATGATCATCACCACTAAAGGTGACTTCACTGCGGATCAGCTTGCCCTTCTTCTCAATATAGATCTGTTTCGGCCCATTGATCATAATTTCGCTGACATCTTCATTTGCCAGCAAAGGTTCAATCGGCCCAAGCCCAATAATATCAGCTTCGATCCCCTCAAACAGGCGCTGGCGCTCGGAACGCGTGAGCACAATGCTCTCGCCGTCCAGAATCGACTGAAAGACCTCTTCCACCTGTTTACGTACCTTCGGCTTATCACTCAGATCCATCCGCGGATCAAGCTCACTGATCAGGCGATTCTGCACCCGCGTCTTGATCTCATTGAATGTATCATCGGCGCTTGGTGACGGTGGCGGGCGTAGCGTCGTCGGGGGCGGGGTTCCAGGGCGCGGCGGGGTCGCCGCAGGCGGGGGTGCATCGGCACCAGGGGTTGTCCCACTAATTCGTTTCAGCAGCGACATCATACCCTCCCGTGGCGCTTAGCGCTTAATAATCCGCGAGAACAGGCCGCCCGTTTTGGCAGCAGGTTCGGGAGTAGCGGCAGGCGCACCGGCTGTCGCAGGCGTCGTTTTAGTCGCCCCGGTCAACTCGCGGGCCAGCGTGCCAATATCCCGTGAGATCTGGTGGGTGGGTCGGCTGATCACCAACGGCACACCCTGGTTGATCGAGAAGGTCACATCCTGGGCCGCATCACCAATCTGGAGCACAACCTTGCGCTGAATATTCTTCTCGACATCCTCGGCCCGAATCCCCGTTCGATTACTAGCCTTGTTCAGCACCAGCATCACTTTGTCACGGGGATATTCAAGCAGGTCAGCCACTTCAAGGAATAGCTTGATATTACGGATACAATGCATCTCGAGCGTCATCAGGGTGATGATCCGTGACGCCAAATCCAGAGCCGCCAGCGAGCGATCCTGAAATGAAGCGGGCGTATCCACAACCACATAGTCAAACTCGTTCCGCAGGGCCACCAAAATAGTTCGCAAATGCTCAGCGGTTACCAGTTCGCCGCGTTGGGGATCAGGCGGGGCCAGTAACACCTTGATCTGCGAGGTATGCGTTGCCAGCACATCGTTGATCAGATCGCGGTCCAGTTCATCAACCCGTTGCGCCAACTCGATAATCGTCTTATCCGAGCGCAGATTGAGGATCACGGTCAAATCGCCAAAGACCACATTCGCATCAACCAGTGCAACCTTCTTATTGGTCAACTGGCGAATCGCCACCGCCAAGTTAGCTGCCACCGATGAGGTTCCAACACCGCCCTTGGGGCTAAAGACCGCAATAATCTGACCTTCACCGCTACTGCCAGTGGGGGCCGAAGAATCACCAGCGGGAGCGACTGGGCCTGCCTTGGGACGTGCCGCAGCCAACTTATGGACATGGCGGATCGACTTATAGAGGTCATCGGCGCTAATCGGCTTGGTCAGGAACTCGCGTGCCCCAGCCAACATCGCCCGCCGCAGATAGTCGGTCTCGCCTTGGACGCTCATGATAATCACCTGAACCGAAGGATCCTGGCTCATGATCGCCTCGGTAGCCGAGATTCCGTCCATGTCCGGCATGTTGATATCCATCAACATGACATCAGGACGGAGTTGGCGGGCCATTGTAATAGCTTCACGGCCATTACTCGCCTTGCCAATGACTTCTATATCTTTCTCGAAGAAGAGCAGCTTTTCAAGCTGATCACGTGTATCAACGATATCGTCAACGATGATCACACGGATCTTTTCAGCCTCGGTCATGGGGATGCTCCTCGCTGATTACCAATTGTGCGGACAGTATACCCCATGTCAGGGTGCTTAGGGGGTTTTTGCGCTAAATGGGCCAACCAGGCATCCAACCTTTACGCGTGACTGTGGATCCTAGGCTGGGATCTCACCGCTTGGGAACACTACCTTTTAAGACCTCACAGGTTTGCTTGTTCTGTCCAAACCTGTGAGGTCTCAACGCATCCTTATCTGAAAGATAGTGCGCTTAGGCCTGGATCAATGTCCGACATTCCAGCTTAACCGTTGCTCCACCCCTCCACATCGCGCCAGCCCCACAACAAGCCATACCGTAAGGTTTGCGTAAACACTGGCTTGATCACGGTACCCGGGTCGGGGCTGGTGTTCGGGTTGGTTCAGGCGTCAAGACCTCATCGAGGCCAATGATCCGCGGTGGCAGCGGACGGGGCAGGGGCAGCCCAAACTCGGCCACCAGCAGATCGAGGGTGACACCGAGGGTTGGTTCAAAGGCCACATCACCAGCCCCACGCAGCACCAGCGTAATACGAGCCTGGGTCGCCACCGCAAACTCGATCAACTCGGCCTCTTGATCAGTTACGGCCAGCACGAGGGTCCACTGTCCAGGGGTAGTCGTGGTGCCGCCGGGCTGCTGCTGCGAAGCATCAATCACCCGTCCCTGCTCATCGGTTTGTACCGGAGCATTCGGGTCAGGCGTTGCCGAGACATCCACGGGTGCCCGCAACAGGCGCAGCACCTGTACCCGCTGCACAATTGTCTTGGTCACGTCGAAGTTCTGCACTTCGGTCGTGCTCAGCGGCCCACTCACCTGATTACCTTCAAGATCAGGCACCGCCGTAGGCAGAATACTGACAACTGGACGGGCCACATTAAAGGTTGCAACTACATCAACGTAGTCGCCTTCTTTAATCTGGTCAGCCACACCCGTCAGGCTATCCACAATAATCGGATAGGCTTTGTCATTCGGTCGGTTGGCTTCAGGGGTGGGAATGCGTTGCGACAGGCCAGGGGTTGTGAGGGCCGAACGGACAAGCGGCTCGTTGCGCCGGAACGAACGGGTTGTCAACAACCCCTCAACCTCACCAATACTCGAAAAGTTCTGATCAGGATTAAAATCGGTCTGGGGGATCGAAACAACTTCAAGCTGAGTAACATCATTGGTGAGGATGATACCGGCGGCAATATCGCTGCGCGCCCGTACAATCTCAACTTCCGGAATGGGCGGTGGCTCAGCAATCAAAGTCGGCCCCTCGGCAGCCCCACCCCCAGTGAGCAAATTGGGCTGCAAGAACAGCAAGAGGGCCACCGCACCGACGATCAGGATCAGGCCGAGCAGCAGGATGAGAATACCACCACGCCGCATAGTAGGGCTTCCTTCCTATCAAGGACGGTCGGGCTGAGCGTCACAGAGAGTGGACGCATTATAGCATACGCTGACAAGTAGGAACGGGCAGTTTCGGCTTTCGTAGCGGGTAGCTGCCTTTACACTTTTCGTGAGGCAACCACCTACTGTAGTATTCTTGCCCTGACGTGCTCCCGGCCAGGTACGTTGTGATCAACATACCTGGCCGGGAGGATGCAGGACAAGATCGCACGGTCAACGCGCAATGAGCGGCAAGAAGGTACGGCCGTCATCAGGCTCCGGCGTGGGCGTCACCGATGGCGTCACCGATGGCGTCACCGATGGCGATGGGGTCACCGACGGCGGTGGCGGCGGATCCCTGGTAATCTGAAACTCCCGAACCAACGGATCACCGTCGAACTGCGCCAGATTGTTGCGCTCGCCCACAACGCCTTCCTCGACTAGATTGAGCGGGTCAATCACAATTCCAACCTTATAGAAGCCAGGATCGCGGAACAGCCCACCCAGATCGCCATATAACTCATCAAGCGGATTCGGATCGTCAGGATCATTGCGGAACCAGTCCGAACTCCGAGTCAGGATCACCGACTGATCTGGGCCAAGCGCACTACGGTTCAGCAACCCATAGACTGGCGCACACGGCACCCGGCCCGCTTCCGTCCAGGGCATTGGTGGAAATGACGGGTTGGGAGGGCTACTGGTTGGGTTGTAGCTGATACAGAGCAGCACATGCACCTGGCCCCCCGTAAAGTTGTCAGCACTCAAGGTCTGCTCAATGCCCTCGGTATGCAGATTGGTCACTTTCAGCCGCAGATCAACAAACGCTCCATTTGCCACCTGAACCACAAAATCATCCCGAGCAATGATACGCAAGTCAGGTGCGCCAGGCAAAGTTTTCTGCAGGCTCACCCCCAGCAACTGCGGCGTGGCACTCGGATCATTCGGCAGCTGGGGTGTACCACCCACCGTCAGGCCGTTCTGCACGAACCTGGCCCGGTATTGGATGCAGTTCGCTTTAAATTCCTGACCATCGAAGACTTTCTCAAGTTCCACCTCGTTCAGCGGACGTGCAGTGGTCAGGTTTGCCGAGCGGAAGTTGCTTGCCGTATCACCATCCAGCATGATCCAGAGCTCGGCGTCGGAGAAGGCTCCGGCATCGCAGCGCAAGTCGGCGCGATCCACATAGCGGAAGTCCAACTGAATATCAGCCTGGGTATTACTACTGCGATCAATCTCGGTTGCCCACCGGATTTTCAAGACCCGCGATGCAGTCTGCGCACCAGAGCGTTCCATGGATACATCAACGAAGCGAGAGTAGTACCAGCCATCACGAATACGCACTGAGCTATTGATCGTCTCATCCGCACCACCGACCCGGCCAGCATAGATCGCATCACTAATCAGACCGGTTTCGGTCTGGCCTCCTACGACCAGGGCCCAGGCTGCAGTTGCGTTCGGATCACCGGCTGATGCGCTTGCCCGCATCAGCGCGGCAGCAGGACCAGCCAGTCGCCGTGGCAAGACGGGCAAGCTCTGCCCACGGCCCACAAAGAAGTCACTAACACCTAGCAAGGGTTGAAACTGGAAATCACCATCATACGCACCCGTGATTACACTATTCAGGGCGTTGGTATTGTCAACCCCAGTCGTGCCCGCGATCAGATAGAGTTTGTTGTTAAACGCGATACCAGCTAACGCAGCCACCGGATTGCCTTCCATTGCCACCAGCGAACCCGGCGGATCAATATTCTGCTGGGTGCTCCCCGAACGGGTCGGGGTGCGATCCCAACTCAGGCTGCCATTGTCAGCAAGCGTAGCAAGATAGACATAGGGATTAGGAGTTGTACGCTGGAAGCTCGCTACCGGTATATTGGACTCTGCGTACCCTCCCACCACAAAGATCGCGTCACGAAAGACGGCATTTACACCCGTCCCTGCGATCGTACGCGCAACAATGGCGACATGATCAAACAACCCAAAAGTCTGAGTAGGGTTGCTGGTTCCTGCAGGGGGCAATACCGGAATATTCGCGGTACGCCGCCAGGGTTCGCTCGTCGCGCCACTAATCGGATGTTTGAGATTGCCACTCGCAGGGTCAATTTCGGTATAGAAGACCGCCGGGGTCGCAATCAAGAGGCGATTATTGCGATCAGGTTCAAAGTCAAAGCTCGGGTAGCGAATATTACCGCCCAGCACATACAGAAACCAGCGCCCACTCGGGCTACGCGCAATCACTGCCTGGCTATTCTCGATCCCAAGTTTACGCTCAAACACTGCTTCGGGCGTATTTTGATCATTGATAATCAATGGACTTGGTAAATAGGCATTCACCAGTTGACTGCCACTTGTCCAGGTGATGATCCCGGTTGCTGACACCTCCGCGCGCTGAACGGTCGGTACCGTCATCGCTGCGGCCAGATCGGTGGGTGAACCTAATGCCCCACACGAAGGCAGCCTGGCATTGCCTCCGATCACATAGAGATACCCTGAGCCATCACCCTTGTCAAAGCTTGCCACCGCCAGATCGGTACGTTGACGCAATAGATCGGGGGCGGTACAGAAATCATAAAAACTCCCTTGCACGGCAGGCAACGGATCATTCGTCCAGTTCGCATTAACAACCCGCGGATCACTTTCCGGAAGACCGTGGCTCAGGAGCGTCGCATTGCGCTGATCCATTTGTGCACTATAGACTGCATTCGTGACCCCGCCACTGATCGCGCCAGCAATCGTGAACAACCGATCCCCAAGCACCGCTACTCCATGATCAGCGAGACCAACCGGCAAATTGGCACTAATCGGCCACGGGTTCAGCACACCAAGCGGAGTAAGTTGAATGGCCCCATCACGATCCGTGGTCAAAATATCACGCCGATGGTTGGGACTGACGGATGTCCCCAGGAACGAGCCACGCACAAAATCACTCTGGGTGTCATCAAGCGGCTGATCTATCACCCCGGCCGCCCGGGTAGGTAGACCGGGCAAGAAACCTAGCACGAGCAGCACCAGAGCTACAGGCACAAACCGACGGCTCCAGTGCCGTCGCGGCATTAGCTTGATCATAACAATCCTCCAGGGGTTGAACAACTGCTTCCCGTAGCTGCGTTGCGCTCGCTACTGGATGAGGGGTTCTGGGAGCATCATATGCGTCCAGGCACCCATCCTATGCGGTCTACCATGCGGCTTATGCTCCAATGATGGCTTAAGTATATGCTGTAAGGTGAACCAGCGAATAACGAGAGGCAAACAAATGCGCCGAGGGGATCACCTCCCCTCAGCGCATAGTATGACCACAGACCTAGGGGTTAACGGGGCAAATTGGTGGGATCGAACCACCAAGGGTCAGATTCAGATCAGCCTGGGTGCGCGGCTTAAGGCTACCAGCCGGGGTACTGGTCGAAACGGTCACCTGCATCCCCGAACTCTCACCGAACATGTTGTACCTTCGCACGCCGGTAAAGACATCTTCGGGGAAGCGATAGAACAGTTCAGCGGTGAGGGTGTACTCACCGGGCGGCACATTCTCGGCAAAGCGGTAGAACAGGCGGTTACCATTGGCCGGGTCAGCCTTGATCAGGGCCGGGACACCGCCATTGTTAAAGCTCAGCCCTTGATACGTTGTACCACTGATCCAAACCCGACCCACATTCGGATAGACCAAGCCGCCAACCGAAATGAACTCGGTGCTGCCAACGGTTGCGGCGGTGGGCAACTCGACGGCAGGGCAGGTATTGTTCGCGGTCTTGTTATAAATATCCTTGAAGACATCGGTCAGGTTGGCACCATCGCGCACCAGGAAGAAGTTGGTATCCATGCTGTTCGAGACAACCCGAGCCATCCCGGTTCGAGTGGCCCCTGAGAGGGCAACGACAAACACTTCAGCCAGCGGCTTGCCATTGGACTGCAGTGCCTTGAGATACTCGGTACTCACTTCACCCATCTGGGTCATCGGACGACTCACTAACACCGTACGACCGGCAACCGTTTTCGAAATGAAGGGGCGGGTAATATCGGCATTAGCATCGCGTGCGCCTGCATCATTCAACTGGCACTCGGCCGTCTCGAGCATATGTGGGGTCTGAGCAGCATTCGCACAGCGCGAGTTGAGCGGGAAGGTAATACGATCCTGATTGGTGCCAATACTGTAGTTATTAGCATCGGGATGGAAGTAGGCATTCGAGATACCGTCAGTGACGAAGATGACCACGTTGCGGAACTGCACCGGCTTACCATTCGCGTCTTTGCGTTCAGGTGCATTGCGTAACACTTCGTAGCCCGCATAGAGGCCAGCCGCGCCATTCGTACCACGCCCCTGCTGGGTAATCTTGGCATTAATAGCCGCCTTGATCCCGGTCGGATTGCGCGAGAATACCTCCGGGCCACTCATATTGTAGGTGCCGTTGGTGTTGAAGCGGATCTTGTCATTAACGGTTACATCACCACCAAAGGTGATTAACGCCAACTCGTCTTCGTAAGGTGCGTCTTTGTAGACCGCCGTATTGGCCTTAAAGTTCATCACATCTACGAGTTCGAGCAACGACCGACGCGCAATATCGTAACGCCGTTCAGCGACATTGCTCCACATATACTGACTACCCGTGCCTGTCACCTGTGAGTTGGTCAGGGTAATCCCATCAGGTGCGGTCGAGACCGTACACTGTACTGGCGGGTTGAGTGGGTTGCCATTATAGCGATCACACAATCCGGCAAAATTAGCCGACATTGAACCCGAAACGTCTACGACCAGTACGTAGCGGATAGGCTGGCGCTGGCCTTCCTGGCGCTGGTATTGGGGCACAAACGAGACATTGCCACCCAATTCACAGCAGCGGTCAGGATTGGCGGGTACGCCACTGTAGCTACAGGCCTGCTGGCTCGCCGTCGGATCACCCAGGTACACAAACTTGATATGGGCATCGGAACCGTTATTTTCCACGCCAGTGATCAAGAACAGGCCGATATCAACGATGCGAAACTTGGCATTAGCTCCATTGCCCACCACATTCGGATCAAAGATCGGCAGCACCATGCGGGTACCACGCTGAATGTGGTCGAGCAAGGCCTGATTGACACCCTGACTCGAATTGCCTCCCCAGGAGATACCATTGTCGCCCCCGATCCAGTCGCCAACCTCGAAGATACCGTTGGGTTGATAGTCAGGGGCCGGGTTGGGCACCTGATTGCGCGGCACTTCGGTATAGCCCTTAGACAGGTTGCCAGGGAACCACATGCGCTCGGCGGTCGCACCAGCGCTGCCATCACCATTCCAGTTCAGCCAGCCAAAGTTACCGCCACTCTCAGTTGAACCAGGGAATTTATGGCGCAACGGGATCTTCATCTCGGTGCGACCCAGGTAGGGACTGTTGGGATCGGTGATCGTGCGCCAGTCCCAATCGAAGGTATTGCCACCACCATTTCTGTCGGGCGCAGGAGGGGTATTGAAAGTGCCGTCTTGCTTGTTGATCAACAGACTATTCACACCAATCGGATAGATGCCCTCGCCAATCGGACAGACCCCGGCATAGGCACTGGCATTGATCGGCAGCGAATTGGTGCCAACTACACGGGCAAAGTAGGTATCTACCCGGCCCTCAAGCACAACCTCAACGAAGGCTGCATTACCGGGAACATTGGTGCCCTCACGTTGTACTTCGGGCATACCAGTCAGAGGCGTTCCATCACGACCCAGGTAGAAGGCCCGCCAGGCAATCTGATCAGGGCTATCAGCCTGGCTGGCATGGATAGCATTAACCCGATTGGCCGTAAAGCTCTGCTGAATGACATCATAGACATCAGTATTCTTCTTGTTGCCGTTAAGCACCGCATTCATCGCATTGAGGCTAGCGGCATTGGCAGCAAGCACCGCCTGGCGCTCTTGGGAGAAGGTATTGCCGACGTCAACGGATAGACCGACCATGGCGACCAGGATCACGATCATCAAAGCGATGAGGGGGATACTCTGGCCGCGCGAACGCCTGGTAATCAGGATGCGGTGCGCACGACGTGTTGTGGACATGGTGGGCCTCCATTTGCGATGAGTGTAATGAGCGTAGTGAGAAAACGAATCAGCAATGTGGCGTACGAACCAGAGCCAGCAACCCAAGCCCTGGGTGGTCAAACATACACATTAGTAGGTATAAAAGGTACTACGGACGGGCATAATCTGACTGGAGCGGAGCCGGACAGTATTGGCGAAGGCTGGCACTAGTGGGAAGAGGAAGCGATAGTTGTAGCTGACGGTCACACGGATGTAACAGTCACGCCCACCATCCTGCATCCCCAAGCCCCGCCGATCACCAGGACAAGGGGGCACGGTCTGGCCGGGTTGAGGTACCCCACTGCGGCTATACAAACTTTCGATCCTGATCCAGGCATTGGCAGTGCTATAATCACTGTGCAAGTTCTCGGTCAGGTCGTCCTGACCATTGTTGTTCAGGTCACGAAAGTTCGCAAAACCACTAGGTCTACCGGTACCGCCCGAACTATAAACCCGGTTAATAATTTCGGGGTAATTCAAATCAATCTTCTTAAAAGTCATGCCAGCGGGATTTGAAGGGTTAAACACATCTCTGCCACCACTGGTATAGACCGATACGGGATAACTGCCGAAGGTTGCACCCTCCTGGGCGGCCGCACTCAGGCCCTGAAGGGTAAAATAGATCAGGCCAAGATCAACGGCTGCGGCGAGCAGGAAGAAGATCAACGTCGAGGCAAGGGCAAACTCGACGAGGGCCTGGGCGGGGGCACGCCGCCGTCGCGGTCGCATGTGCTGGCTCATCGGGTTACTCCTTACGGGGTAATGTCGTTAATATCGTAATAATCTTTAGGTTCCTGGGCACAGGCGACATTGGTTTTACTGGTCGGATCACGGCCCAGGTTCTCGATCGAGCGGCGCTGCACCACGCGCATCGTAATGATGCCATCCTCACCGCCGATGCCTAATAGATCGAAAACCGGGGTCAGACTACGCACCGGGTAGGCAATCTCGATCTCGATCGGGCCACGCACATCCAGATTGCGGGTGTTCGGCCCATTCGGATACGAGATCCGCACATAGTTGATCATCCGATCCGTATCACCTGGACCACCAAAGATCGTAACATCGTCTTCGATTGCCGTCAGAATCGCATCAATGCAACGATCATTGCGAAAGCCCGGGTAAGGGTACTGCCTCATATAGGTTGCCCCATACCGCGCTGCCAACGCTTCATCGGTCATACCATCGGTCGAGAGCCACTCGGGGAAGGGTGGCAACTGGGCGGCCACTTCGGCGGCGTTCCGGGTGGCCTGAGCAATACTTGAATAGGCAAAGATCAACCAGCCGAACTCGATGATCCCAAAGAGTACCACGAGCAGAATGGGCAACATCAAACCCATTTCGACGATTGACTGACCTGATTTGCGTGGCTGACGTTCCATACAGCACCTCCCGAGGATGCGCCTCTATGTAAAAAGTATAGGCTTCAGGGGTAGGCCGACTCAATAGTCAAAAGGTACCAGGTTCCCCAAAAGGTTACAAGATCATGACAGTTAGGAAGATGGGGAGATGGGGAGGTGGTCTGCGCCTCTATACCGATACAAAAAATCGTGCAAAGATTGTGCAAAAGGTGGACAATAGATACACTTTGGGTGTATAGTACCCATGATGCAAGATAATGATCTAAAGGTACTAGCAGGAGCAACCATCATGGAACCAACCAGCCATCTGCTCGAAGAGTTTGTGCTGGTCAAGGCCCCGATGGAACGGGTCGAGGCGGTCATGACCGAGCGTGATCTGATGCGGCGCTGGATGTCGGGGGCGGTGCAGTTCGAGCCACTGGACGGCTGGCGGTTTGATCAGGGTGCGCCCTGGCGGCTTACCCTGACAGGACTCGGGCGCATTCTGGAGGCAACCTACCTGGTGCAAGAGCGCCGTCCGGGCTTAGTGCTCTGGGCCTTCGATGGGTTTTGGGAGGGCTTCGATGCATGGCACTGGCTGCCCCAACTCGATGGGCGCACCCTGATCCAGAACCGGGTCGAGTACCGTTTACGACTTCCCGCGCTTGATCTGTTCTGGCCCGCCACCGTTGGCCCGCTGATGGGATGGGATGCCAAAGTTCAGATGCAGCGCCTACGCCAAGTTTGTGAAGGAGCACAGTAAGCCATGGCCCGTCCCTTTTTACCAATGACCGACAAATGGCGACGCGAGTTTGTGCAGCCGCGTGGCCCCGCCAAGGTACCGGCGGTAGACACCGTTGCACCCGACTTTACGCTGCCCTATGCCCGCGTAATCAGCGCCCCAGATGGCGAACTCCAGGTCGAGTATGGGCGCACCCTGACGCTCAGTGCCTTGCGCGGCAAGCCAGTCGTGCTCAATCTTACCCGCATCGTGAGTGACCGCTTCTTCTGACCGCACTGCGCGCCGCAGCTGGATGCTTTGCGGGAAGCCTATCACGAGTTTGTTCGCCGTGACGTCCATTTGCTCGTCGTCAGTAGCACCGAGCTTGAGATGACCAGTCACGTAGCCGAGGTCTTGCAGGCCCCGTATCCGATCCTGAGTGATGCCACTTGGGAGGTCTTCCATCGCTATGGCATGGGTTCGGCGATGGGGGTACCGCTGCCGGGGAGTTTTGTCATCGATGCCGAGGGGATTATTCGCTGGTCGTGGGTAGCCCCGTTATCGGTGGCCTTTACGCCCCCTGATCCAACAACCCTGTTGCGGGTGGTTGATCAGCTGTAGCTATTGCGTCTGCACGAACGTTACTTGCGCACGTTCGTGCAGACGGAGCTCCTGGGAGAACCATGTTCTCCCAGACCCTCTAATCATGGCCACCGATGTAGACATTAAGCATATGGGCCCAGTAGGGCCAATCGTGGCACCAGCCGTCCCAGAGCCGCAGCGCATTGCCAACGCCTTTGTCCCAGAGTTGGCGGGAGAGCAATTCGTTGGACCAAGCGGCTGGATCGTCGCGTCCCGTCACCAATATAATATCGGTGCTGCGCAGGCGCTCCAGTGACCAGTGGTCGCTCAGATTGGGCACAAAATCGACCGGGTTGTGGAAGTAGAGGCCCTGGGTGTATCGGCTAAAGAAGCGCCGTAGATCATAGAGGCCACTGAGGCCGATGACCCGGTTGACCACCCCAGGATGGCGGAGGGTGAAAATCACTGCTTCGGTGGCCCCAAACGAACAGCCGGTGGCGATCAGATAAGGGTTCGAGTTGATATTGCGAATCAGCGGTAGAACCTCGGTCAGCAGATAGTGTTCGTACTGCTCTTCGCGCCACATGCGGGCATCGGTATCAAGCGCATAGCTGTACCAACTCTCGCTAAAGACCGTGTCTACGCAGAAGAGTTGATACCAACCCTGGTTGATTTGATGGCCTAAGGCCGCAACCATGCCCCGATCCTCAAATTCGTAGAAGCGCCCGTGTGAGGTTGGAAAGACGATCACGGGGGCACCGCCGTGCCCATAAACCAGGAGTTCCATCTCGCGGCCCAGGGCCGGGCTGTGCCAGCGGTGGTAGGTGCGCTGCATGGGTCTTCCTTTGGTAGATCAGCAGAGAGCGAGTATGATAGCCGGGTGTGGCAATGGTGTCAATTGGCTTAAAGGCGGTTATGGCTGCTCCAACGGCGGAACGGGCACAGGAATTGGCCTGGCAGGAACTGGCGGTCTTGTTGGGCGGGCGGTTGGTCTTCAATACGGCGTTTCGGGTGGTCTACCCGCTGCTGCCACTGCTGGCGGTAGGGCTGGGGGTCAGCCTGCAAACAGCGAGTCTGCTGGTAACGATGCAAGTTGCCGCCACGCTGTTAAGTCCACTGGGCGGCCAGATTACGGATCGGTTTGGCGAACGAACAACCTTGCTGCTTGGCATAGGGTTGCTCGTTTTGGGCGCAGTAGGCTGTGCGCTAGCAGACGGGATGGGGCTGTTTCTGGTAGGGTACGCGCTAATCGGGTTAGGCACCGCGCTCTATATGCCTGCGGTACAGACCTATGCGAGCAATCGCAGCGCCTATGCCCAACGCGGACGCATTCTTGGCATACTCGAATTAAGTTGGGCCTTATCCGCGTTGCTCGGTGTGACGCTGCTTACGGCGCTGGCGAGTCAGGGGGCCTGGGCACCAGCCTTCTGGACGCTTGCAGCGGCATCAAGCTTGATGTTTGGCCTAACCCTGACCTTGCCCGTCGTACCACGCCCCCGTGGGCCAACGCTTGTTGCCGAGCGAAGCATCAGCCTGATTGGAGCGGTACGCCTGCCAGGGGTGACTGCCGCTCTCGGGTTCATCTTGCTGCAATTGTTTGCGGTTGAACTAGTCTTTGTGGTCTACGGAGCCTGGTTAAGCCAGGATTTTGGGGCCACTACGGGCCAACTCGGGCAGATCTTCGGCCTGTTGGGCCTCGTCGAGTTAGCAGGGGCTATGGGGGCGACCCTGCTAACGGATCGGCTGGGCAAACGCCGTGCCGTGCTGATGGGATTTGCCGTCGTCAGCCTGATGCTCTTGTTGCTGCCGATCAGCGAAGGGCGCTGGTTCGTCTTTCTGCCGCTCTTTCTGGGCTTTATCTTATGCTTCGAGTTCGCAATTGTGGCCCTGCTGCCCTTGATGAGTGGCCTGAGTGCGCAGGGGCGAGGCACGGTGATCGCCTTAGCAGTCGCAACCATGGGCGTCGCCCGGATTGCGGGTTCGTTAGCTGGCCCCTGGCTCTTCGAGCACATTGGCTTCTGGGCCAATGGCATCACCGCAGGAATTGCGGCCTTGCTCGGCGTAGCGCTGGGCTTAGTATTGCTACGCGAGGGGCACAATTAGTAGGGAAAAAATTCGGCGGGTAGCAGGTAAGCATCACGCAACGCGACATGGAGGCCAGGATCTGCCACATGGACCGCACTGATCGTGGCTTCGAGGTAACGATCGCCTTCACGCCAGCGCACAATATCACCAGAGCGCAAATCGTAATGCGGCGGCCGCATATGGGTGCCTTCGCAACTGATCACAAACCCATCGCGATCAACCTGTTCGACAGGCAAATCGGTATAACGTCGCCCATAGCTGCGGCGAAAGATAATCACGGTTGTTAGGTTCGGTTGATGCATAATCGCTGATTGTAAAGCCAAACGCCTGATGATGCAACGCAGATGAGCCGCTGTGGTATTCTAGAACAACGCGTCGCAAGCTCAATTGCCGGGAGCGGGTGTGCAGATCTTCATCAATGGCAGCTTCTGGGCCGAGCCGATGGTCGGCAGCGGTCAATATCTGCACGGCTTATTGCGTTGGCTACCCCAGCTTGGCCCCCAGCATCGTTATGTCATAATCATTCCGGCCCGCAGCCCGATCGGCCCGCCACTACCAGCGGGCATTAGTCTGGTGCGGCTGCGCACTCCAGTTGATCGGCTCGGGGCGAATCTGGCAAAACTGGTTTTCGAGCAAGTGACCTTGCCGCGGGCAGCCCGACATCTAAGTCGGGGCCAGGGAAAGGCAGTGCTGTTCGTCCCGTATTTTGCGCCACCCATGCGGAGCCGGATGCCCGTGGTGACGACAGTCGGTGATCTTGTGCCGCTATTGCTACCCGAGTATCGGGGCGGGCCGCACGTACGCGCCTATATGGCCCTGGTACGGCGAGCGGTACGCCACAGTCGCCACGTGGTGACCTTTTCGAACTGGAGTCGCCGTGACATCCTGAGCCAGTTGCGCTTGCCCGCCGAACGAGTGACGGCTATCCCCCTGGCGGCAGGCGAGCAGTATACGCCTGGGGATCGGGAAGCAGCACGTGCCGAAGTGGCCCAGCGTTATGGGATCACCGAACCATTCATCTATTATGTGGGTGGCCTTGATATGCGCAAGAATGTGAGTGTGCTGATCCGGGCCTTTGCGCTGATCCGCAGTCGCGGTCAACGCGTCAGTCTGGTGATCGCTGGGCGACCGCTCGGCCGCGATCGGCGGCTCTTCCCCGATCTCGACAGCCTGATCAGTGATCTCGATATGGGGCACGCGATCAAGCGCATCAACGTGCCACCCGAAGATGGGCCGCTGCTCTATCGGGCCTGCACGGTGTTTGCCTTCCCTTCGCGCTACGAAGGCTTTGGCTTGCCACCACTCGAAGCCATGGCCTGTGGTGCGCCAGTCATCGTGAGTGATGCCAGTAGCCTGCCCGAAGTCGTGGGGGGCGCGGCGCTGCGGGTAGCGCCCGACGATGTGGTGGGTTGGGCGGCAGCGCTAGGGCGCTTATTGGGTGACAGTGGCCTGCGGGCCGATCTGGCGGCCCAGGGGCTGGCCCAGGCAGCCAATTTCAGTTACCAACGTACCGCCGAAGCGACCCTGGCGGTATTGGAACAAGCCGGGGCGGGATAAGTGAGGTTGGCACGCGCCAAACGGGGCGCACTTGGTGCGCCCCGTTTGGTATGGGACGACAGCCTTAATCGCCGCTGCTGGTTGCGCCCGAGCCGACGCTAGGTTCGAGGCCCTTGAGCGCGGACACAACGAGATCGCGGTTGAGGCGGGCAATCGTATCGAGGCTGATCTCTTTGGGGCAAACAGCGGCGCATTCGCCGATGTTAGTACAATTGCCGAAGCCCTCGGCATCCTGGGTTGCCACCATATTGATGGCCCGCTGATGGCGTTCGGTCTGACCCTGGGGCAAGAAGCCAAGATGGGCAATCTTGGCGGCAGTGAAGAGCATCGCCGAGCCATTGGGGCAGGCCGCCACGCAGGCTCCACAGCCAATACAGGCGGCCGCATCCATGGACTTATCAGCATCGGGTTTGGCAACCGGGATCGCATTGCCATCAGGGGCCGAGCCCGTCGAGGCGCTGATATAGCCACCGGCCTGGATGATGCGGTCAAAGCTGGTACGATCCACCACCAGATCCTTGAGGATCGGGAAGGGCATCGCCCGCCATGGCTCAATCGTGATCATATCGCCATCGTTGAAGCTGCGCATGTGCAACTGGCAGGTGGTGATCGCCTTTTTGGGGCCATGGGCCACGCCGTTGATCATCAACGAACACATGCCACAAATGCCTTCGCGGCAGTCGTGATCGAAGGCAATCGGCTCTTCACCCTTCAGGATCAACTCCTGATTGACCACATCGAGCATTTCAAGAAACGACATGTCAGGGCTGACATGGTTAGCGGGATAGGTCTTGAACTCGCCGGGCGTCTTGCTATTCTTCTGACGCCAGACCTTTAGCGTAACTTTCATTATTGCGATACTCCCATGATGATGTTCTGGGTTTAGATTATCGCCCACTGTCATTCCGAGCGGAGCCGCAGCGGCCTCGTTGTCATTCCGAACCCAGTGAGGAATCTGCGCTGATCTTCAGGGAAGACCCCTCACTTCGTTCGGGGTGACAAGGTAGCGTTCAGAGTGACAAGGTAGCGTTCAGGGTGACAAGGTAGCATTCAGGGTGACAAGGTAGCATTCGGGATGACAAGCGGTATGACCTGACGC
Organism: Oscillochloridaceae bacterium umkhey_bin13; assembly: GCA_048381555.1. GTDB lineage: Bacteria > Chloroflexota > Chloroflexia > Chloroflexales > Chloroflexaceae > Viridilinea. The sequence goes on along the minus strand of JBLWKA010000003.1, from coordinate 55,367 downwards.
TACTTATAGCTGCGTTGGCTCGGCTTGACGTACTCGAAGGCCAGGGGTTCTTTATGCAACTCGGGCTTGGCGAGATCGCCGGTATAGGCCCAGGCCGAGACAAACGAGAAGTTCTCATCATCGCGCTTGGCCTCACCCTCTTCGGTCTGGCTCTCTTCACGAAAGTGCCCGCCGCAGGACTCGCTGCGGGTCAGCGCATCGAGGCACATCAACTCGCCAAGCTCCAGGAAGTCAGCCACACGTCCGGCCTTCTCAAGCTCCTGGTTCAGATCGCCGCTCTCGCCGGGCACTTTGACATTTTGCCAGAACTCATCACGCAGTTCAGGAATACGCTTGAGGGCCTGGCGCAGACCGGTTTCACTGCGAGCCATACCGCACTCGTCCCACATGATCTTGCCCAACTCGCGGTGGAAATCGTCTACGGTGCGCTTGCCATTGATGCTGAGCAGTTTCTTGACCCGACCGGCAACTTCCGACTCGACCTCACCGAAGGCAGCGTGGCCGGTATCGAGGCCACCGGGCTTGATCTGGGCCAGATAGTTGGCAACGGTATAGGGTAGCACGAAATAACCGTCCGCCAAGCCTTGCATCAGGGCCGAAGCGCCGAGGCGATTAGCACCGTGGTCCGAGAAATTGGCTTCGCCGGCCACAAACAGCCCGGGGATGGTGCTCATCAGGTTATAGTCCACCCAGAGGCCGCCCATGGTGTAGTGGATGGCCGGATAGATCCGCATCGGCGTTTCGTAGGGGTTTTCGCCGGTAATCTGGGCGTACATATCAAACAGATTGCCGTAACGCTCGACAATCTTGGCCTTGCCGAGGCGCTTGATCGCGTCCGAGAAATCGAGGTAGACCCCGAGGCCACTCTGGCCGACGCCACGGCCTTCGTCGCAGACCTGTTTAGCATTGCGCGAAGCCACATCACGCGGCACAAGGTTCCCGAAGGAGGGGTAACGCTCTTCGAGGTAATAGTCGCGCTCATTCTCGGGGATCTGGCGCGGATCGCGGGTATCGCCCTTCTTCTTGGGAACCCAAATGCGGCCATCATTGCGCAGCGACTCGCTCATCAGGGTCAACTTGGATTGATGGTCACCGGTGACAGGAATACAGGTCGGGTGGATCTGAGTAAAGCAGGGATTGCCGAAGAAGGCCCCCTTGCGATGGGCACGCCAGATCGCGGTGGTATTGCAGCCCTTGGCATTGGTGCTGAGGTAGAAGACATTGCCGTAGCCACCAGTGGCAAGCACCACCGCATCAGCGACGTGGCGCTCGATCTTGCCGGTGACCATATCGCGGGTGATAATGCCGCGAGCGCGGCCATCAACCAACACCAGATCAAGCATCTCGTTGCGCGGGAACATCTTGACCGTTCCGGCCGCGATCTGGCGTTCGAGGGCCTGGTAGGCACCGAGCAGCAGTTGCTGGCCGGTCTGGCCACGGGCGTAGAACGTCCGCGAGACCTGAGCCCCACCGAAGGAGCGGTTATCGAGATAGCCGCCGTACTCACGGGCGAAGGGCACACCCTGAGCGACACACTGGTCAATAATATTCAGCGACACCTCGGCCAGACGATAGACATTGCTCTCGCGGGCGCGGAAGTCGCCACCCTTGACGGTATCATAGAAGAGGCGGAAGACCGAGTCGCCGTCGTTGCGATAGTTCTTAGCGGCATTAATGCCACCTTGCGCCGCAATCGAGTGGGCGCGGCGCGGGCTATCCTGGTAGCAGAAGCACAACACATTGTAGCCCTGCTCGCCAAGGGTCGCAGCGGCGGCTCCACCAGCGAGGCCCGAGCCCACCACAATCACGGTATAACGACGGCGATTCGCGGGATTGACCAACTTCATATTGAAGCGATGCTTCTCCCAGCGCTGCTCGATCGGACCACCGGGGGACTGGGAATCCAGACCCTTGACAAATTCTACGGTGCGCGTTGTAGTACGCGTCGTAGTTTCATTCTTGATCTCACTCATGCCGATAGATTCCTTTTGGTTATACGTTATGAGCGTCCTACGCCACAATCCCGAGCATCACAGCGACCGGGAAGGAGATATTGCCAATCACGACCACAGCGGCAATCAAGATGGCGAGGCCACGGAGCAGTCCGTCATACTTAACATTATTGAGCCCAAGGGTCTGAAACATGCTCCAGACGCCGTGGAAGAGGTGCAGACCAAGGAAGAGCATCGCAAAAACATAGAAACCCGAAATCAGGGGATTCTGGAAACCAACGACCACGTTATGATAGGCTTCATACTTGCCATCATGGGGATGAAGGAACTGCCCATCGGCATACCCAACCACGCCAAAAGTCAGGTGCAGAATGTGGAAAATAATAAAAACCAGCAGCAGCAGACCACCAAAACGCATCGTATAAGCGGCATAACTGGTCTGACGTTTCTGTTCACCATAGCGTTTGGTGCCACTAACGCCATAAGCCGCCACCGTCTTGCGGCTCTGCATCGTCAACATGGTTGCCGACCAGATATGCAACACAACGGCCCCGAGCAGGACAAGGCGCGCAATCCAGAGCAGATGCTCATAGCCAAACAGCGGCGAGCCGAGCGTACGCAAACCGGCAGCATACTTGTTAAACTCATCGGGGCCGAGGTACATTTTGGTATTGCCATACATATGGAACACCACAAACCCAACCAGGATGAAACCGGTGAGCGCCATGATCACCTTTTTGCCGACTGACGTTCGGTAGAGTGTGAGCACTCCTGTCATGAATCCCTTCCTTCCCCTAACGAAGCACCATGCGAACATGCGCACGCGACGGACAGCCCGCACACCACGAGATTACCTGGGAGCTATTACTTTCTAGCCTGAGCGTCAGGATGCAGCAAAAAGCCGAAGGGTGTGCTGGAGCGCAAAGATATCTAGATGAAATTATAACGAAAAGCGCGGGGCTTGTCGAACCCGTGCAAAAGGCGTTCAGAGCTTGTGAAAGCGATCACAGGGCATTACAAGGCCCCAAAGCCCCTCTAGAACCTGGCGATCTAAAAGCGATAGCAATTTTGTCTGTTACGGCACAAAGAATCCCGGCGCACACGATTGGTGTGCGCCGGGATTCTGCGCGAGCGAGTGCAAGGCATATTACAAATCGAGGCGCACCTTGGCCCCGAAGTTCTTCTTCTCTTTGCTGGGAAAGTAGGTCAGGCAGGCCGAATCAATCAGGTCGGCACTGAGCATCGGGGTTTCCATGTTGTATTTGGCAATCGAGATCAACTGATCGAGAATGTCGCGGGGCTGGCACATGCGGAAGGGCCGATCATCGGGTTTGTACCATTTGGCAATCAGATAGTCCACGGCCCGATCATCGTAGGGCACTTTGCGCACCTTGCACATGATCTTCCAGATCTCGCGGAACTGGTCCTCGGTCGGGTCAATAATCTCGAACTTGAACTTGATCCGGCGCAGCAGGGCATCATCACCCAGGTCTTTCGGATCGAGGTTGGTCGAGAACATGATCAACTGGTCAAACGGGATCTGCATCTTCTGGCCAGTGACCGTATTGAGGTAGTCGTAACGCTTTTCGAGCGGCACGATCCAGCGGTTGAGCAGGTCGAAGACCCGGACTTGCTGCCGTCCAAAGTCGTCGATCAAGAAGATACCGCAGTTGGCCTTCATCTGGAAGGGGGCCTCGTAGATGCGCGACGTCTCGTTGAAGACCAGGTTCAGCCCTTCGAGGGTCAACTCACCACCGACGATCACCACCGGGCGCGAAATGCGAATCCAGCGTTTGTCGTATTCGAGATCGTCGGCAAGCGGAAAACGCGGAGCTTCATGCACGATTGCATCGTACATTTTGATCACGGCCCCATCGGCGTAAACTGTGTACGGGATAAAAACGTCATCACCCATCAGGTGGGTAATCCGTTCAGCGATGGTGGTTTTACCGTTACCGGGATAGCCAAAGAGCATCACCGAGGAACCCGAGTTGACCGCCGGGCCGACCATGTTCAGGATCGACTCGTCAATCACCAGACCATCGAAGGCTTCACGGATATTGCGCCGCGTCACTTTCACATTCTTGACACTCTGGACTTTGACCGAGGCGATCCAGTCGTGCAGATCAACCGGAACCGGGCCAGCATACTGGGTTTTTTGCATGGCCGAAAGGGCCGCTTCCTGGCCGCGACCCGTCAAGATATACTCGTAATTGACATCACCAAAGCCCCGTTGGCCGACGATGTCGATCTGTTCGCCCTTGCGCAAATCCAGAATAATCTCTTCGACAATGCGATAGAACAGACACATATGATCGGCCATCTCGCGCCCGGTCGAGCGGCCCTTGTTGTAGAGCACGCGTAAAAAGTGTTCGGTCAGGAAGGTCCGATTGAGCTTGGTCTCTTCGAGCGTGGCCGGTTCGGCGGGCAAGAAGCTGTTGAGCAGTTTCGGATTCGATTCTTCTTCGCTGGGTGGCGGATCGCCAATCGCTGCCAGGGCCGCGATATTCTCGCCACGGGCACGGGCCTCGCCAATCGCCTTTTCGAGATCCTGGATGTGCATCGCCAGATGCAGCATCGCATCGGTATCACTGCGGCTCTGGGCCTCTTTGTAACAAGCATAGACTGCCCGCGCAACCGTATACTTGACCCCATCAACATACAGATGGTGCAGATACTCGAAGTCGCGTACATAACAGTCTCGCGAATGAGTACGCCGCGACTGCATCTCTTCATACGATTTTTGATCAAGCAGAAAACGCATAACGTGACCTCTACTCTCCGTGCTGAGTATAGTAGCATTCGTGCCAGGTGACGCACAGAGGTAGTATAGTGGGTGAGTCTTACCACAATGTTGTGGTATTGGCCGGAACTGAGGTTACGCTCCGCTTCTGGCGGTGGGGTGAGGGGTGGCGTTGCCACCCCTCACCGGGTTTGCGGGCGTGGGGGGGGGGGGGGGGGGGGCGCCCCCCCCCCCCCCCCCCCCCCCCGCCGCCCCGCCGCCGAGGAGACACGCCATCGCCCCCGGGGGGGGTGGAGCGGCGCGGGCGCGCCGGGGCGGCCGC